>JAYEKB010000016.1:0-21952 GCA_034660835.1 Thermodesulfobacteriota bacterium | reverse complement strand
TCGCATCGGCTTGCCTTCGGTGAACACTTTGCAAATTTAAAGTAGGGAATAATGCGCAATTTTATCATATGATTTACAGAGGTTACCTTAAAATGAGCAAAGTGTTCATGAAATATGCGGGTTAGTAGAGGGAAGGCTGGGGCAATATGATAATAAAAGAACTCAGAGGTCATAGACCGAAAATAGGCAGGGACTGTTTTATTGCTGAGAATGCTGTAATTGTCGGAGAAGTTGAAATAGGCGATCAATGCAGCATCTGGTACAACTCTGTGATTCGCGGGGATGTTCATTATATCAGGATCGGAAACAAGGTGAACATCCAGGATGGTGCGGTTGTTCACGGAACGTATCAGAAATCACCCACAAATATTGGTAACAGCGTTTCTGTTGGTCACAATGCGATAGTTCATGGCTGTACAATTTTTGACAATGTACTCGTCGGCATGGGGGCGATTGTGATGGATGATTGTGTAGTTGAAAGTAATACGATCATTGCAGCAGGGGCTGTGGTTACCCAGGGTACGCATGTGGAGGGAGGCAGTATCTATGCCGGAGTTCCTGCTGGAAAGATAAAAGTTATCTCTACTGAACTTATTTCCGGTGAAATAGAAAGAATTGCCAATAACTATATCCACTATTCCAGCTGGTACAAGTAGCGGTTTACGTCACCTCTTATTATTAAGAATATCAAGCAGGTTGTCAGCTGCCGCGGCAGGAGAAGTAACCCCCCTGGCTACATTTAACTGGAGCTGAGGCAATACTTCCACCACCTGTGGATTAGAGTAAAACCACTGACGTAGTCCATCATCCAAAAGAAAAGACATCCAGTCAAGGGCCTGATTTTTTCTCTTCTCAGCCATCTCACCCGCATCCGTCAGTTTAGTTCTATGATCGAGAATAGTCTCCCATATTATGTCTATCCCCTTATGCTCGGTTGAACTGCAGGTAAGAACCGGTGGTGACCAGACAGGACTGGCCGGCATGAGCATATGTAAGGCTGCCTGGTATTCTTTTTGTGCCATTTCAGCACGAATGATATTGTCACCGTCTGCTTTGTTGATGGCTATGGCATCAGCAACTTCAAGCACACCTTTTTTCATTCCCTGCAGCTCATCGCCTGCACCGGCAATCATAAGGACCAGAAAAAAATCAACCATCGAGGCAACAGTGGTTTCAGATTGACCGACACCCACTGTTTCAATGATTACTACATCATATCCGGCCGCTTCGCAGATAAGCATTGTCTCACGGGTTTTTCTGCCGACTCCGCCGAGAGTACCGCTGGAAGGGGATGGCCGGATAAATGCTCTGTCATGTACAGCAAGTTTTTCCATCCGGGTTTTATCCCCGAGAATGGAGCCGCCGCTGCGCGTACTGCTCGGATCAATGGCAAGAACGGCAACCCTGTGCCCCATCTCAGTCAGCATGGTGCCAAAGCTCTCGATAAAGGTGCTTTTTCCGGCTCCCGGTACTCCGGTTATACCCAGTCGAACACCTTTGCCGGTGTGCGGCAGCAGCTTCTGTATAATGGTTTTTGCAAGTTCCTGATGGGCAGGGAGGGTGGATTCAACAAGGGTGATGGTTCTTGCCAGCAGCAAACGATCCTGACTGAGCACACCTTTAATGTATTCCTGAGGGTCTCTAAGCATTGTGAGGATAAATGGCAATAAAGATGGATTCGTAAAAACTACTTGCCTCACGCAAAGACGCAAATATTTTTCACTGTCACAACAAGCTGTTATCTTTGCGTGACATTTTAAATTTTTGAGTTTTTACGACCCCATCAATAAAGAAAAGGTTGTCTATTCAGGTTGTTTAGGCTGTAGGCTATTAGCAAAAACTCTCTAACAGCCTACAGTCTAAAACCCTGCAGCCTTTCTTACTAAGTAGTTACAGTCTGTTACAAATACTTCTCTTCAAGTAAACTCATGGTTCTGTCAGCGGAGTCGGTAATAGGAGTGCCGGGGCCGAAAATAGCTTTCACGCCGGTCTCAAAAAGGAAATCATAATCTCCGGGAGGAATTACTCCACCGGCTACGACGATAATATCTTTACCGCCGATTTGCTCAAGTTCTTCAATCAGGGAAGGAATAAGGGATTTATGGCCCGCTGCCAGACTGGAAGCCCCGACAACATGCACATCATTTTCAATGGCCATTTTAGCGGCCTCTTCCGGTGTCTGGAACATTGGGCTGATATCGACATCAAAGCCAATATCCGCGTAAGCACTGGCTACTACCTTGAAACCACGGTCATGTCCATCCTGACCCATTTTTGTAACCAGCAGACGGGGGCGTCGACCCTGTTTTTCCAGAAATGTGGCGGTTCTCTTTTTAAGGGCTTCAATGACATCATTATTGTCACTGAATTCGGAAGAGTAGGCACCGGATATACATCTGGTTGTTGCAACAAACCGACCAAATACCTCTTCCATGGCATCAGATATCTCTCCCACGGTTGCCCGGGCACGGACGGCTGGAAGGGCAGCTTCAAGGAGGTTCCCACCGTTTCTTGCAGCAGAGGTAAGATCAGCCAATGCCTTTTCGACAGCAGCACTGTCTCTTGTTGCTTTTATTTCTTTCAGTCTGGCAACCTGCTCATCTCTGACTGATGAAGGTACTTCCCGAACATCAAAATCGATCTTTTCATCAGCAAGCTTGTATTTATTCACTCCAACAATAACGTCTAATCCCTGATCGATTCTGGCCTGTTTCCGGGCGGCTGATTCTTCTATCCGCATTTTAGGCATACCGGATTCAATTGCTTTTGCCATGCCGCCAAGTTCTTCAATCTCATTAATAATTTTCTGAGCTTCATCAATTATGGAGTTTGTCAGTGATTCTAAATAGTAGGAGCCTCCCAGCGGGTCAATAACATGACAGATTTGAGACTCTTCCTGGACGACTATCTGCGTGTTTCTTGCTATTCGCGCAGACATATCGGTTGGTAAACCAATAGCCTCGTCAAAAGAGTTGGTATGCAGGGATTGGGTTCCGCCAAGAACAGCGGTCATCGCCTCAAGGGTTGTCCGGATTACATTGTTATAAGGATCCTGCTCGGTAAGGCTCCAGCCTGATGTCTGGCAATGGGTCCGAAGCATTGATGATTTGGGGTTTGCGGGATCAAATTGACTCATCAACCGGTGCCAGAGAAATCTGGCTGCACGGAGCATGGCAATGTCCATAAAAAAGTTCATGCCAATGCCAAAGAAAAAGGAGAGCCTCGGGGCAAAGGTATCAACATCCATTCCGCTCTTCAGAGCAGTTTTTACATACTCAACACCATCGGCAAGGGTGAATGCGGTTTGCAGCACACTGTTAGCCCCGGCTTCCATCATATGGTATCCGCTGATACTGATAGTATTGTATCTGGGCATATTTGTGGAGCAGAACGACATAATATCAGAGACTATCCTCATTGATGGTTCGGGAGGATAGATATAGGTGTTCCGGGTCAGGTATTCTTTTAAAACATCATTCTGGATTGTCCCTGAAAGCTGCTCATGACTGACTCCCTGCTCCTCTGCAGCGACAATGTAGCCGGCCAGGATAGGGATGACGGCACCGTTCATCGTCATGGAAACCGACATCTTATCAAGCGGGATTCCGTCAAAGAGGATCTTCATATCCTCTACTGAATCAATAGCCACACCCGCTTTACCGATATCTCCTGAAACCCTCGGGTGGTCGGAATCGTAACCGCGATGTGTTGCAAGGTCAAAGGCTACAGAGAGTCCTTTCTGTCCGGCCGCCAATGCTTTATGATAGAAAGCGTTTGATTCCCTGGCTGTTGAGAAACCGGCATACTGCCTGATTGTCCAGGGTCTTCCGGCATACATGCTGGCCATGGGACCACGCATGTATGGTGCCATCCCCGGAAGAGTATTGGCATCCATATTTTCAAGGTCTTCAGCCGTGTAGAGCGGTTTAACTTTAATACCTTCAGGAGTCATCCAGTCGAGGGTGTCGACCGATTTTCCTCTCATCTGTTTTGTGGCGAGTTCTTTCCATTCCTGTAATTTCGGATGTTCGGACATTAGTTTCCTCATCAGTTTCTTATTACTGAGTTCCTGTCATAAAAAACAGGTAAGCGTAGATTCCAAGAAAATTAATCGAAATTCGTGCTTCGTATTTTCCGTTTTACCGGGTTAGAATAGAAACATCCCCGGCAGGGGAAGGATTTTAAAGATATTACGACCTTTCACAAAGTTCCACGAGTACGCCGCCTGTTGCTTTGGGGTGTAAAAATGCAATTTTTGCACCGCCTGCACCGATTCTCGGTTTCTGGTCAATGAGTTGAATTCCTTTTTCTTTCAACTCCTTGAGCGCGTCCTCAATGTTTGCAACCCGGAAGGCGACGTGTTGAAATCCCTGGCCTCTTTTTTCAATAAATTTAGCTACCGGTCCATCCGGTGAGGTGGATTCAAGAAGCTCAACTTCACTTTCACCAACCGGGAAAAAGGCGGTTGTAACCTTCTGAGCCTCAACAGTTTCAGATCCCTCAAATGGAAGACCCAGAACATCGGACCAGAAATTTTTTCCAGTATCAATACTGTTTACAGCTATTCCCAGATGATCAATTTTTAAAATCTCCATCTTGTACCTCCTAAGAAAAAGGTGAAACTTTATCAGCTACTCTGCCCAAATAGTACGAACATGTGGATATCCAAGAATTTTTTCGTTTCTGGTAATCAAGGGGATTCCCATGGTCATGGCGGTTGCAGTAATAATACGATCTGCCGGGTCAGCATGAAATTCTCCGGGCAGGGAAACAGAACGAAGGGAGATGGTATTGTCAACAGGCATAAACCGAACAAATTCCAGCCCTTCGGTTTTACGTACCCAATCCCTTACATCTATAGATAAATCCAGGCGACCTCTTTCGACAAGAAGAGCAATCTCCCAAGTGGAAATTGAGGAAATGATAATTGAGTTTTTACCTCTTGCCTTGTTGATGTAACGTAAGGCCTTTTGGGGAAATTTTTCAATATTACTAATCCACCAGATCCATACATGGGTGTCCAGGAGTATCACTTCAATGCCTCCCAATCATCCAAAACGACTGGTTCCATGGGATCATCGTATCGTTTTACCGAGTTTCTCAATTCTTCAAATACAACCTGCGGTTCTTCATGGTAAGGCAATACTTTTAGAACTGGCTTACCGTGATCGGTAATAATTAATCCCTGACCGGTTTGCTGTATGTCACGAAAATATTTTAAAGCTTTTGGCTTAAATTGGGATTTGGAAACCGTTTGTTCCATGGTTTTTCCTCAGAAAAACTATTATTAACGTGATAATGACCATGTTACCATAGTCATAAAGCTTCGTCAAGCAGGTCTGAATTTTCTCTCTGGAAATTTGATAGAGCTGCTGGGAAGTTATGAGTATAATTAGGGTCAGAGTAAAAGTAAATATTCTGTGATCCCACTGAACTATGTTCCGGAGACACCAAATTCAATTTTACTCTGCCCCTCCCCCTTTTAGCGTGACCCTCTTTATTTTGCATTGCTTCTTTTGTGAAGGTGGGGAACCGAAGTCCAAGGGACCCACTGCAGGAAAGGTGAAGCAGGGTATAATGTTTCTTTGGTAAGAACTATGGAATATACACGGAGATCACAAACCCTGTCACCGGAAAAACAGGAATAGCGGAGCAGGCAGTCCTCGCTCCGAGGAAGATGTTCGTTGATCTTGAAAGTGATAAGCCTCCAATGCTGGCAGGCCAATCATCGCTGGAATGGATTAAAGTGTTGGCGCAAAATGAGCCGGATTTAGTTTTTACCTCACTGGCTCACAGAATAGACTTTCACCTGTTGAATTGATCACGCCCATAGAACCAGTAAGGTTGACCATGTGGAAATTCCACTTGTCATAACGGGTGTGATACCTTTCCACTCAACGGTACTTCCTGCGCGGCCGGTAGAGGTCGTGAAGTAGTAATCATTTTCGCCTTGTTTGACAATAACACCGTCATCAATCACACAGCCGTCATCATTGCACATGGCTGAGTATTGGATCCGGCCTTCCTTTATTTTGGACATGTCGGAAACGAAAACTCTTTCCAGAGCTTTGAGTGCATCGGTATTCAGGTGAAAAATGCAGTCAACTGATATCTGTAAGTGGGGCAAGCTGAATCAAATATAATGAGAGGTTAATTTTTCAGGCACATGTGTAGCATTTGGTTGGTAACGCATATGTATCAGCCAATATTATATATCACCATTTAATACTGTAGTCCTCTTACGCATTTGATACATTTGTAACGTAATAATAGATAGTTGTGTTGTTCGTTGTGTTGAAAAAATACAATGGAAAATATTGAAGACAGGGCCTTGCATTTCCATTTGTTTTGGGCTATATTCGCGCCACACTATTGTGTCATATCTTTTCAGGATGCAACAAATGCTTTGAATGAACCATCATTCACGGGCTGGGAAAGCATCTAAAATATAATAGAAAAATTTATTTGAGTTAAGACCGTATATCGGTCTATTTTTTTCAGTATTCCCGGGGGAGAGGTGGAAATGGACATTAACGAACTGGAAAAGCTTCAAAATGAGGGCAATGACAATCTGTCCTCGAGGGAGCGACGAACATTTCTCAAGGCGGGCCTGGCGATCACAGGCGTGTTCATGGGTGGAACCGTTCTGTCACTGACATCGGCAGGAAAAAGCCAGGCTAAGGCAAGTGCGGAATCAAATGGCGCTCCTTCATTCTCTTACAGTCCGCATTACTCGATGGTAATGCGCCAGAACCGCTGCATTGACTGTGAGCGTTGTAAAGAAGCCTGTGTCAAAACCAATCACGTTCCTCCATATGGGTACCGGACAACAATCCTTGAAAACTATAAAATAACCGGGCCTGACCAGACCGAACGAATTTTTATGCCTGTTCTCTGCAACCATTGCAACCGGCCTCCCTGTGTCCGGGTCTGCCCGACCAGGGCAACATACAAGGATAAGAAGACCGGTATTGTCATGATGGACAATAAAAAGTGTATCGGCTGCAAGACCTGCATGGCTGCCTGTCCATACAATGCCCGTTATTTTAACGAGGAAACTCGTGCAATTGATAAGTGTAATTTCTGCTATGATACCCGCCTGTCCAAGGGTAAAAAGGATACCGCCTGTGTTGAGGCATGTCCCGCAGACGTCAGGGTATTCGGTGATCTGTCCGATACAGACAGTGAAGTGTATAAGCTGATTCATGCTGCAGATAAGGTTGTCTGGGTTCTCCGTCCGGAAACCGGTGCACTGCCGAATGTTTACTATATGAACGACTAATGGTTGGGGGATATATACAAATGAAGGTAAGCAAAACGATTCTTTTAACCTTTGCAGCAGCGGCCTGTGTGGGTCTGCTCTTCTCTGCAGCCGGTCAGGCAACTGAGGAAGAATCTTCCGAAAACAGTTTTGTCGGTTTAACAGGTAGTTACGGTGCAACTCAAACGGTCATTAAGCGTGTTGACAAGCCCATGTTCAGCCATGGTGACCACGTGATAGATTTTGGTCTTGGCTGCGATTCCTGCCACCCTGATACGTTTGAGAAAAAACGTGGTGCTGCTGAAGCGGCAGGCGACTATACCATGAAATCCCTTGAAGATGGTATGTATTGCGGTACCTGTCATGACGATGATACCGCCTTTGGTGTCACTGATTCAGACAGTTGCGCCAGCTGTCATGGCGACATGAAGGAGATGATCTTTAAAGAGTCTGATGAGTATATGTTCAGCCATCGCCTGCATGTTGAGGATATGGGTCTTGATTGCGATTCCTGCCATCCTGATACATTTAAGAAGAAACGTGGTGCTGCCGAAGCGGCAGGCAACTATACCATGAAGTCCCTTGAAGAGGGAATGTATTGCGGTACCTGTCATGACGGTGATTCCGCCTTTGGCGTCACCGATCCGGAAACCTGTGTAACCTGTCATGGCACTGATATGAAGCAGCCCGAGACCATTGTGTTTGAAAAGCCGGTGAAGGCGGTTATTTTTGATCACACCATGCACACGGAAGACATGGGATTGGAATGTACAGACTGCCATAATGACCTGTTTAAGATGAAGAGGGGCGATGCTGAAACACATCCCGAGCAATTTACCATGGAAGCACTGTATGGTGGCAAATACTGTGGTGCTTGCCATGACGGTGACAGTGCCTTTGCTTCAGACACCAAATGTACAACCTGTCATATTGGTGTGATTGGGGCTGATCGTCTGTCCGGCGACAAAACCTCTAAGGGTGAGGAACACGGGGGACATTGATCGCTGTTTTCCAATGGTAGATTGTTTAACTCAAGGCACCCTCTATGCAAAGGGAATGAATTTTTTGTTCGTTTCCCCTGTGCATACCTGCAGAACACCAATTGAAGGAGAAAAAGATGGCAAGTTTTTCATTAGAAGCATTTAATGAACCGGAAGTAGCGACTACCGGTACCAATCTGTTGACCGGTCTGTTCGGTCTGCTCTTGGTCGCCGGTGTCGGCGTTGGTTTATATGGCTTTATTGTCGGCCATGAGCACGTGTATAATGTCACCCGCGAGGTTCCCTGGGGACTGTTGATAGCAACCTATGCATTCTTTGCAATTACCTCCACAGGCCTCTGCCTGCTGGCGGCTATCAGTCATGTCTTCGGCGGCAACAAGATCGCACCACTGGCCAATCGAATGGTCTGGCTGTCGCTGATCACTCTTATCTCCGGATTTGTCGTCATCGGCATGGAGATCGCAAATCCCTGGCGAATGGCGATCTGGAATGTGATTTCCCCTAATCCTACTTCCAATATCTGGTGGATGGGAACCCTGTACGGTATGGCAGTCGGTTTTGTTGTCCTCGAGTTCTGGTTGATCCTGATGAGGCAGTTTAAATTGGCCCTGGTTCTGGGTATTTTTGGTGCTTTGGCTGAAGTCGCTGCGAATTCCTGCCTTGGCGGCGTATTTGCCACGCTGCCCAGCCATCCGTTCTGGTACGGTGGCCAGCTGCCGGTATTTTTCCTGGGTTGTGCCTTTACCTCCGGTGCCGCTGCAGCTATTCTGTTTACCCATTATGCCCATGTAATCCGCCGTAAAAAAATGGATGAGACCATGTTTAACGGTGTCCAGGCCGCAGCCAAGGTCCTGTTGCTCATGCTGATCCTGATCGGTGTAGCCACCTGGTGGAAGATGGTATCCTTTTTTGTCGGTGGAACTGATGCAGGCCGCCTTGCAGCTACGGCCCTGATTTCCGGCCCGTTGTCTACCAATTTCTGGATTTTTGAGGTTGCCATCGGCCTGGTTGCGCCAATTCTTCTGCTGGCTGTAACCCGGATACGCAACGTAGCTGCCATGTCTGCAGCAGCTTTGATGACCTTGGTTGGTATGTTTATCGCCCGTATGGATATGGTTATTGCCGGGCAACTTGTTCCCCAGTATGCAGGTATGGACAGCAGTCTGCCCACCTACCTGAATTATATGCCCTCCGGGTACGAGTGGATGGTAGCCTTTGCCGGCATCGGTCTGACCGGCATGGCGTTTCTTCTTGGCGAGCGTTTTTTCGGCAAGACATTTGCTGATCATGGCGGTCACTGAGCAATAGAGGGACAGTCCCTTCAGCCTGATATTGCATAAGTACATCCGGTCTAAGCCGCGTATCGTGCAGAAGAACCTGCACGATACGCGGCTTTTTTCGTTCCAGCTCACAGAGTTATAATACCTGTAAGCTCTGTTGTTGAATCGTTTCCTGTTCTGGAGTATAAGAGGTAGTTTATATTATACCTAACCCGGATAAACTGGAAAGCACGAAATAAGAAGTACGAAATACGAAACAATATCGAATAACCAAATACAAAAAAAACCGAACAGTCTAAATGACTGATTTAGTCGTTGCCCTTGTTTATGTCATCGAACCATTTGATATTTATGTTTGTTTCGTATTTCGATATTCGTATTTCGAGTTTATTCTCTACCACAAAAATACGAAAAAATACTAAGATACTAAGATACTAAGTCCTGCAGTTAAAAACGGCTGAAGGAGATTTATTTTATTTAAGTAGGAAAACAGGATGAAAATACATGCTCTTCTCATTTCCTGCACTTTTGTTGCAGGCTTTTCAGGTAACAGTTTTGCAGCTCTGGTCGGCTCTTCCCGCCCGGTTGCCCAGGAAAATTTTCAGAAGTTGATTAAAACCAATGAATGTCCTTCCTGTGATCTTGCCAGTGTAGTGTTGACCAGAGTAGATTTGTCCGGTGCCAACCTTGAGGGTGCTAACCTGGCCGGGGCAAAATTGTATCTGGCCGACCTGTCCGGTGCCAACTTGAAAAATGCCAACCTGCAGGGCGCCAAACTTGGCGGCGCTGATCTTGCCGATGCAGATCTCAGGGGAGCAAATCTTACCGAAGCCGTACTGGAAGGTGCATACCTCAAGGGTGCTCAGATTGATGGCAGTATTATTCTTGATAAACCATACGAAGCTGAGGGATTGCCTGACGTTTCTGAAAAAAAACATCAGGATGATCAATCAAAGGGCAAGAATGTTCCCTATACCCATGAAGTGGTTATTGATGATCGCCGTGATCTTGATAAACCTTCTCCTGCAGAATCGGTGAATCTGCAGGCACAACAGGTGGAAACGGCAACTGCTGCCGCTACGACGGAAAGTTCTGCAACTGCATCGTCCAAAACGCTGGTTCCCATGGCTGATGTTGTTGTGCGTACCCCTGACCCTGCAGAATTCGTTACTGTAGAAGAAATAACAGAACCTGTACCTTCAGTAGATGAAGCTGCTGCAGAAGAAACCGGTTTTTGGGGATCAATCACTTCCTTTTTTGGTGGCGATTCGCCGGAACCGGGAGATGAGGTTACAGTTGTAGAGCCTGTCGATCAGGAACTTGCAGAACAGATCATTGAACAGCCGCCGGAAGAAATTGTTGTCAGCCCTGTTGAAGAAGTCGTGGTCACGGAGGAAGTGCAGCCTGAGGCTGAAACGGTTGCTGAAGTTGCTTTAAAGGAGAAAATTTCGGAACCGGAAGGGACGGTTATTGAAGAAGTTGAACCAGTAGTCACACCTCCGGTAACTGTGGTTGTAGAGGAAGAAGTTGTTGTAGAGAGTGTGCCTGCTGTAGAGCCATCAGCAACTGCACTGAAACACGATGTTGCTTCTGAAGAAAAGGAAGATGATTCCGGTTTCTGGAGTTCTGTAACCTCAATTTTTTCCAGTAGTGATGATGAGAAAGAGGTTGTAGAGGAGACCACTCAGGTTGATGAAGTCGTCGCTGGTACCCCTGTCAGGACCGGCAAGGATGAGCTTTCACCTGATGCTGATGTCAGGACAATGATTGAGCAGATCGAAGGAGTGGAACCTGAGCCTGAAGTTCCAGTTGTGCAACAGGAAGTGATTTCGGAATCGGTTGTTGAAGAGGCTGCTGTTGCCGATGTTTCTGATCAGACCGTTGCAGCTGATACTGAAAAAACCGGCTTGGAGAGTAGCGAAGCAGCTGCACCGGCTGCCGGTTCCACTGTCAGTAATATGATAGAACAGATTGAGGCAGATCAGGTACCGGATGTGCCTCAGGATGATATGGTTTACAGCGTGCAGACACCTGAACAGGCCAGAGTTAAACAGCAGATGATTATTGACAGGCTTCTTGACGAGGATCGTTGTGTGGCTTGCGATTTGGCCGGAGTGGACCTGTCCGGTAAAAATCTTGATGAAGTTGATCTTGAGCGAGCGAGTCTGCAGGGCGCAAATCTCGAAGGAATTGATCTTAACGAGGCGAATTTGAAAGGAGTGAATTTCAGTGGTGCAAATCTTAAAAATGCTGACCTGCGAGAAGCTGATTTGTATCTTGCTGATTTTACGGGTGCAGATCTTACAGGCGCAAAGTTTGAAGGGGCATTGATCGACTCGGCTGACTTTACCGATGCGACAGGCGTAAATCTGGAAGGTGCCATAAAAGAAGAATAATCATAAAAGTTCACCGGGGTGCACCCAAATATTCTTGACAACAGTGTCTAATTTAGATATACGACAGGGTTTCAAAATAAATAATTTCAGTTTTAGGAAAGACGAAGGAGTTTTTCATGGCTAATCATAAGTCAGCAATAAAAAGGGATAGACAGTCAAAAGTGCGCCGCTTGCGTAACCGCATAAACAAATCAAGAATGAAGACCGCTATTCGACATATCGAAGAGGCACTGGTAGCCGGTTCCGGTGAACTGGCCCGGGAGGCATTGAAAATTGCTGTGCCGATTATTCAGAAGACCGCCAGCAAGGGGACGATTCACCAGAAAACAGCATCCCGAAAGATTTCCAGGCTGACCAAGAGGGTCAACCACATGCTGCCCATTGGCTGAGTCGATTACTGTATATTCTGCAGAACACAGTTGAAGGTGTATAAGCCATGGAAGCTCGGTGCTTCCATGGCTTTTTTATTTTTAAGTAGGCCCTTAGCTTCGAGTAGATGACCATGTATTCTCCTGACCTGGAAACATTTTCCGCTATGATTAAGCGAGCCGGGCTTGTACCGCTCCATCGAACTATTGTTGCCGATCTTGATACTCCCCTGACCATCTTTGCCAAGGTGGCGGGTAATGATGAGCATGCTTTTCTCTTTGAGTCCATGGAAGGCGGGGAGAAATGGGGTCGCTACTCCTTTATCGGTCTTGATCCGCTGCTGACCTTTGAATCCACCCGCGACCGGATTACGATTTCCGGTGCAGGTTTTGACACCGGCAAAGTTTTGGACGGTGTTAACCCGCTTGCCGAACTACGCAAGTTACTGGCCTCGTTTAATGCCAGTACGGCACCAGGGCTGCCGCGATTTTACGGTGGTGCAGTCGGTTTTCTCGGCTACGACATGATCCGCTTTATCGAGGAGATCCCGGATTCCCATGAACCCCTGGATATTCCGGATTCCTCCTTTATTGTTCCCCGCCTGGTACTGATCCACGATTCGGTCAACCAGACCCTGACCGTGGTCTGTAATGTTGTTGCAGGTATTGGTGATGACGAATCAAAGCTCTACCGGGATGGTTGCCTGCGAATCGATGCGCTAATACAAAAACTAAGGCAGCCATTACCGAACTCCCTGGCGATACATTCTGCCGCAGTAAGTCCCCATGATTTTAGATCCAACATGGATGAGCAGGGTTTCTCTGCCATGGTTGAACGGGCCAAGGATTATATCCTGTCCGGAGATATCATCCAGGTAGTTCTGTCCCAGCGTTTTCACAGCAAGACAGAACTTGACCCTTTCCTGCTCTATCGCTGCCTGCGCCATATCAATCCCAGTCCCTACCTTTTTTACCTCCGTCTGGGCGATGTGGTTTTGATTGGTTCTTCGCCGGAGATCCTGGTTCGTCTGGAAGACGGCGCCATCGAACTACGCCCCATTGCCGGTACCCGCAAACGAGGCGCAACTCCAGATGAGGACGTGGCCCTTGAAAAAGAGCTGCTGGCTGATCCCAAGGAGCGGGCCGAGCATCTGATGCTGGTGGATCTGGGCCGTAACGATGTGGGCAGAGTGGCTGCAGGCGGAACGGTTACGGTCAGTGACCTGCTGATCATAGAACGCTACAGTCACGTTATGCATATTGTTTCCGGTGTACATGGTGAACTTGCAGCGGGTAAGGACCAGTTTGATGTCCTTGAGGCCTGTTTTCCGGCCGGTACTGTCAGTGGTGCTCCCAAGATCCGGGCCATGGAGATTATTGATGAGCTTGAGGTTGAACGCCGCGGCCCTTATGCCGGTGCGGTTGGCTATTTCGGCTTTTCCGGCAACATGGATTTCTGCATCACCATCCGTACCTTTTTCATGAAAGATAATGACCTTTGGATTCAGGCCGGTGCAGGGATTGTATCCGATTCCGTACCCGCTAAAGAGTTTGAAGAAACCATCAACAAGGCCCGGGGCTTGCGCCGGGCTGTGGAACTTGCAGAACAGGGGCTTTAAGCTGTGATTGTCATCATAGATAACTACGATTCGTTTACCTTTAATATCGTCCAGACCCTTGCAACGGCTCCGCCGAATATCACTGTTGGCTGGCAGTCGCCTGAAATCAGGGTGTTTCGAAACGATAAGATCACTGTGCAGGAAATTGCTGCTATGGGGCCTGATCGGCTGCTGATCTCACCCGGTCCAGGTACCCCGAAACAGGCCGGTATTTCCATTGAGGCGATTCAATATTTCAGTGGCAGAATTCCTGTGCTGGGAGTCTGTCTTGGCCATCAGTCCATTGGTGAGGCTTTTGGCGGTAAAGTCGTCCGGGCGGGCAGGGTGATGCATGGTAAGACCAGCCCTATGTACCACGATAACCGGGGTGTATTCAACGGTCTTGACAACCCCTTTGAGGGAATGCGCTATCATTCGCTGATCGTGGAAGAAGAGACGCTACCGGATTGCCTTGAGACTACGGCCCATACCGATCATGGTGAGCTCATGGGGCTGCGTCATAAGACCCTGGACGTGGAAGGAGTCCAGTTCCACCCCGAATCCATTATGACTGATGTGGGGATTATTTTGCTCCATAATTTTCTGCGGCCTGATTATCCGGAGATGCTTAGAAAATAGCAGGGAATAGAGAAAAGGGAATAGGAGATTGTAATATGATCAAAGAAGCAATTGCGCTGGTTGTTATTGGCAATAATCTTGATGAACAGCAGATGACCGCTGTTATGCAGGAGATCATGAGCGGTGAAGCTACCGATGCCCAGATCGGCTCGTTTATTACCGGCCTTCGTATGAAGGGTGAGACCATTGACGAAATTGTGGGCGCGGTCCGGGTCATGCGTGAAAAGGCTACCTTTGTTGATACCGGCGTGGATACGGCAGCCGGTGACTTGCTCATGGACATTGTCGGTACAGGTGGTGACGGTTCCGGCACCTTTAATGTCTCTACCACTACGGCCTTTGTAGTTGCCGGGGCCGGAATCCCTGTAGCCAAACACGGCAATCGGGCTGTATCATCCTCCTGCGGCAGTGCAGATGTGCTCGAAGCCCTGGGGGTTGACTTGTCCATGCCTGCAGATAAGGTAGCAGAGTGTGTGCGCACAGTCGGCATCGGCTTCCTGTTTGCTCCCATGCTGCACGGTGCCATGAAATACGCCATCGGCCCACGCCGCGAAATGGGTATCAGGACCATATTCAACATCCTGGGGCCTATGACCAATCCTGCCGGAGCCAATGTACAGCTCACCGGTGTTTTTGATAAAGCACTGACCAAAACCATTGCCGAGGTTTTGGGCAGGCTGGGCATGAAACGGACCCTGGTGGTCTGGGGCGAGGGAAACATGGACGAGATGACCATCACCGGCACCTCCCATGTGGCTGACGCCTATGACGGCAAGGTGGAAACCTATACCGTTGAGCCTGAAGACGTAGGCCTTAGCCGGGCAACGATTGCGGATATCAAAGGTGGTGAAACCGTAGAGGAATCTGCAGCCCAGGTCCGCGAGGTTTTGGGCAATACTCCGGGCGCAAAACTTGATATGGTCCTGCTTAACGGTGGTGCTGCCCTCATGGCTGCGGGGAAAATTGAAGATTTGAAAGCGGGCGTAGCAATGGCAAGAGAAATAATTGCCTCCGGCGCAGCCCTGGAAAAATTAGACAATCTGATCGCCTTCTGCAAAGCTTGATTTCTGAATCATGATTTTAGACACCATTGTTGAACGAAAACGTGAGGAAGTCGCTGTCCTGAAAAAAAAGGGGATCCAGCTGCCTGACACTCCAATCGACCCGCCCCGCGGTTTCATGCAGGCCCTGATTGATGCACCAGGTGTGGCCATTATCGCCGAGGCCAAAAAAGCGTCTCCTTCCAAGGGTGTAATTGCCCCTGATTTTGATCCGGTACAAATCGCTGTTAATTACAAGCAGGGTGGGGCACACGCCATGTCCGTTCTTACGGATGTGGATTTTTTTCAGGGTTCTATTGAGTATATTCCACTGGTCAGGAACAGTGTTGACCTGCCGGTACTGCGCAAAGAATTTATTATTGATCCCCTCCAGATTGAAGAGGCGGTCGTTTTTGGTGCCGATGCTATCCTGCTTATTGCCGCCATTCTTGAGACTTCCCAGTTACGAGAGTTTCGGCTCCAGGCTGAAGAATCCGGTTTGGACGTGCTGGTTGAGGTCCATAATGAACCCGAACTTGAAAAGACGCTTACAGCAGGCAGCAGGTTAATCGGCATCAACAACCGCAACCTCAACGATTTTACAGTGGACCTGGCAACCACCTTCCGCTTGCAGCGTCAGATTCCGGCGGAGATACCACTGGTCAGTGAGTCGGGAATTTCCTGCCGACAGGACATGCTCCGTTTACAAGAGGCCGGCATTACGGCCGCACTTATCGGCGAAAGCCTGATGCGCAGCAGTGAGCAGGATAAAACACTTCAATCCTTTCTCAATCTATGAAAGCAGCGCGAATCCGTATAAAAATGTGCGGTACCACAAGCCTTGAAGATGCCATGGCTGCCGTGGATGCCGGTGTGGATGGACTGGGTTTTATTTTTTATGAGAAAAGCCCACGCAATGTTGACCCGGAAGTCGCACAGCTTATCATTGAACAGCTGCCGCCTTTTGTGGATACTGTGGGCGTGTTTGTTAACCGTGATCGTGAAGAGGTGGAGGAAATAATCCGCTACTGCCGCTTGGGCTATGCTCAGCTGCACGGACAGGAATCACCCAAATATTGCGAGCGACTGACCCGTATTGCCGCGCCCTGTCAGGTTTTGAAGGCACTTCGGGTGGGGGAACACCTGCAGGCTGAGGATATTGCGACCTACAATGGGCATATAAAGGGTTTTCTCCTGGATACCTATTGCAAAGACGTGATGGGGGGAACGGGCAAGAGCTTTGACTGGTCCATCATAGAGCGGCTGGCCCTTGAAAAGACCTATATCCTGGCAGGCGGCCTTGATGTGGACAACGTGGCCAGGGCCATTGAAGCTGTGCGTCCCTATGCTGTAGACGTAAATTCAGGAGTTGAAAAAAGTCCGGGCCAAAAAGATCACGAACTGATTAAGGCCTTTGTCCGTAAGGTACGGCAATTGGAACAGTAACAATAGATTCTTTGTAACAGATTACCTGTCCCAGTAGCACATTGAACGTTTTTGACCAAACGTAAAAGATTAACAGTGCGTCAGCTGTGTGTGATCGTGGCGGACAGGCTATAGCCCGCTCTATGCCGTTCGGCGCGAGCGCGTGCAGGTAAGCGAGGCACGAGACTCCGGATGGTGTGCTGCTGATCTTTTACGATTTTCCTACCCCTTGTCCCGAGCAATTACCAGTGCATTCGGGAATCCGTTCTGCTCCAGGTATGTTTCATGCTCTCTGGCCAGCTTAAGCGAGGTGCCGCTGTACACCATTACCCGGTACAGGCTGATTCCTGCTGCGGGAAACTGCTGGATAATGACATCACGTCCTTTTTCTGCAAAGTTTCCGGCAAGTTCTCTGGCATTTTTTATATACTCAAACGCCCCGACCTGGATATAGAATTTTCCCTTGTCAAAATCCTGATGAACCAATTTTCTGCTTTGCCTGGAGCCTGCCAATGGTTTGGCCGGTTTTTGTACTTCCTCGCCCAGAGCAACAATCGTAACCCTTGCAGTTCCATTTCGTATTATGTCCAGTTCTTTTGCCGCAGTATAGGTCAGGTCAATGATCCGTTTGCGGACAAATGGCCCCCGATCATTAATCCGCACCACAGTTGATTTGGAGTTGCTGAGATTTTTAACCAACAGCATGGTGTTCATGGGCAGGGTTTTGTGGGCAGCGGTATGACCATACATGTCGTAAGTCTCGCCATTGGCAGTCTTGCGGCCATGAAATTTTTTGCCGTACCAGGATGCAAGTCCTTTCTCACTGTATCCTTCAGCCGAAGGAATGGGATAATAGGTACGATATTTTATAACGTAAGGACGCTGGGTACCCCGTTTCTTAGTTGTGGCTTTGTCCTGTCGTATTGTCTGGTCCGGAGTTTTACTGCTGCAACCGTGTAATGCAACCAGCAGGCAGAGGATTGGAAGTAGGAGAGCGGTTTTTTTCATTATAATTGAATATCTTTTTTCTGTCCGGGAACTGTTTTGGATTCCTGTCCCTTAAGCAAGTGTATAAAACGTTGTTCATAAAACAACCCGGCCGGACCTGTGGTGTGCGGTGTATAGGGAAGCAATCCACTGCCACTTCCTGTTAAGTTATCAAAAAGAAGTGCGCCGTCTTCATCAACTGCAGAAATTTTCAGGTCGAGAATGGGCCTGAAAACCTTGATGATTCCGTCACTGTCCCGATCAATAAGAATATTTTCCCATCGGCGTTGGCTGAAACCCAGGTACCAGACACCCGGTTTTCGTTGACCGTTGATGGAGTCGAGCATGGCCGGTTCCAGCTCATCTTCATCACTGTACAGGTTGTGTTCAAGAAAGGTTTCCACCTCGGAACTTGACTGCACAGTCAGCCGTTCCCAGGCATCAATTTCATCGGAATAACTGAGCATCAGGTGTGTAGACCGGTCATTGAACCCCCACTGGGCATGGCAGACCTGGCAGGCAACCCGGCCCCGATATTGGGCATGGGCAGGATGTACTAGCCTGGGAATAAGATGATTTTTGCCGTCAGTGACGGATTTCAGGATCAGCTGATCTCCCTCTCTTGTTACATTTTTCAGTGGAGGAAGAGAGTCAGCGTCAGGGGAATGGCAATCCTCACAGCTGACAGATTGTTTATTGCCGGACATTTCTTTGGAGTTGTGACAGTCAAGGCAGGTAAGGCCGCGCTGTTTGTGAATGTCCGGCACCAATTGATGCAGTTCAACGCCATAGGGACGGGCAAAAGGTTCCCTGGTGGTGTATGGGGTCCGGTATTCCCAGTTGTAATCGTTTTCATACCGGCCAAGGTAATCAGAGCCTACATGATTGGAGTAATGGCAGCTTAAACATTGGCGCTCAGTCGGAGCCTTAAAGACATGGTTTACTAATTTGCCGTCCGTATATTCCAGGTGACAGACAGCACAACCTGTTCCCCTTTGCACGTACGGGTAGCTGTCACCAGCTGTATACACATGACAGCGCAGACAGCGGCGGCGCAGCATATCATTCACAATCTCTTGCTTATTTTGTGGGCGCAGGCTATACGGGATTTCGGTCAAGCCGGTAAGAACCGGTTCAATACCAAAATGGCTGCGAACACGGTTAACCGCATTGGCCACGGTAAAATGCAGGGACTGTGCGCAGCCTGAAATTTGATCCGGGTGGCATTCGCTACAGGCTGCAGCCATGTTGCCTGGGGCAGCAGGTGCTGTGATCAACCTTTTGTGAGCAATATCTTTATCAGTTGTGTCGTTATTGCCCTGATGACAGTATGTGCATTCAAAATTATGGTTGGTATCCGGCTGTACATCCTGGTGACACCCCGTGCAGCCAGGCAAACGGGGCTTTGTGACCGTTTCCTTCACCATTTCAGGCACAGATGCCGGGGCATGCGTTTTTTTCTCGTTTTTGCAGCCGACAGGCATAAGCAGTAGAATAGAGAACAAGATAATGAAATTGCTTTTCATAATCTTGACACCATACCATAAAGTTGCTACATCAATAAACCTCAAATTGCTGTTTAGCCCATGGCTGATGCTGAACAACTTATTTCACCATAAACAGTACGGCAAGCGTACCCAAATACCGGATAAGAACAAAAAACCGATATAGCTCAGTTTGGTAGAGCGGCTGATTCGTAATGAGAAATAAGGGAATTTTGTAGGCTATAGAGTAAAGTAATATTAGAGAGACAGGAAGTTTCATGATACCGGGAGAAGTTCGGTGTCATGGTGGTATCATGGAGGCCGGTGTAGCTCAGTTGGCAGAGCGACACATTCGTAATGTGTAAGTCAGCGGTTCGAATCCGCTCACCGGCTCCAGTTATTATTTATAGTTTTGTGAAGGACTGAGCGAAAGCTCGAGTCTTTTTTTTGTTTTTTTCACCCCGTATAAAAAGTTCCAACCGATCCTTCATCCCATGAAAGATAATATACCGTCTGACCCAGCCTCTATAGGAATGTTCGGTATGAATGTAGTAATGCTTGAGTCGCTTGATTTCCCGAACTTCATCGACAATCTTTCTTTTTGGTTTAGCTACCATTTTTCCTATGCTATTATAGTAACAAATGGTGATATTGACATAGGGAAATTTCACCAGAAAATACATCCAATATCAACTTATCAGGGAATTGGTACCTGACAATCAGTGGTTGCCGACTCCGCTACGCGGAGTCGGCAATGGCCGAGCTGAGCAGGAACCGTTCGAACGTCTGGTCGACGCTCCGCTTCGCTACGCGACAACCAAACGCTCTAACGGAAAATTTCACCATGATAATCAGGCCCTGTTAGCTTAAAACTCTATAGAGCATTAAAATCTCAAGTTAGTTTCTCTGATCTGTGTTCTCCTGACAAAAACTATCCTTGTTAAAAGAACAGATTGCAGAAATTGGTGAAAATATTATAAATTAGATCTACTTTGTCACATTAACGCTGAAATGAAAATTACCGTCGGTTTTACGTCATCCCCGAATGTTGTTATCGGGGATCCAGTAGCCTGCAACGACTTGGATCGAAGTCTACGCTTATTTCCCGCTAAGGGTCTGTTAAGAAATAAGTGTCACACCTATGCATCTCTGCTTCAGGTCATATTTGTACGATTTTCAATTACAAAATCCTCAACGTAGCCATGCTACGCCTCCGGTTTTGTGCAATCAAATCGTACAAATCTAACCCAAATCAGAGCGCCTAAATGCAACACTTATTTCTTAACAGGCCCTAAAAGCATGCGGGAGTGACGGAAAGAAGAAAATGTGGGCTTGGTCTTGCTATCAACAAAGAATCAGCCAAAGTTGCCGGACAATACTTTAGCTGTGACAGGGGAGAGTAGAACAGATGAATGATTCAACCAATCAAATTCTTATTTCAGAACAAAAGGAAAATGTTGCTTACCTCACGTTAAATCGCCCAGCTGTTCTCAACGCTCTTAACGAGCACTTACTGATTGAGATCAAGAAAGAATTAGAAAGAATACGAAATAATTCTGAAATCCAGGCTGTAGTTATAACCGGGGCTGGGGATAGAGCCTTTTCTGCCGGTGCGGATATTGAATTTCTTAATCAAGCCTCTCCATTACAAATAAGAAAACTTGCACAACTTGCAGTTTCAGTCAATCATCTGATAGAAAATTTGAATACGATCACTGTTGCCTTAATCAACGGCTATGCGCTTGGCGGTGGTCTTGAAATTGCCGAATCCTGTATGCTGAGGATCGCAGTCACATCTGCAAAATTTGGTCATCCTGAGGTCCGAATTGGTGCTGTTGCGGGTTGGGGTGGAACCACTCGTTTGCCTCGCCTTATTGGTAAAAGTCAAGCCGTTGAAATGCTTCTCACCGGAAAAATGGTAGACGCAAAAGAAGCTCTTCAGCTTGGTTTAATTCATCGGATGGTTGAAGTTAAAAATTTACGAATTGAGGGAGAGAAATTATTGAATGAAGTCCTGCAGAATTCTCCTGTGGCCGTTAATCTTACCTGGGAAGCAATTCATCGCGGCCTGGATTTACCAATTGATGAATCGGCAAAATTAGGTGCAGACTATTTTGGGTTAGTTGCATCAAGCGAGGATTTTCGAGAAGGAACCAGCGCATTTTTAAACAGAAAAAATCCGTATTTTCAGGGTAGGTAACTCTGTGGAATATAATTATTTACAAAAAATAAATTTTTCCCTTTTTCCCTCTCCCTTCCTTTTTTGTTCCTCATGATAATCCGGTTTTGAATTGTCGTATAGAATACACTACCACCACCTCGTGGTGGTAGTGTTCATGGTAAGGCCCTGTTAAGAAATAAGTGTCACACCTATGCATCTCTGCTTCAGGTCATATTTGTACGATTTTCAATTACAAAATCCTCAACGTAGCCATGCTACGCCTCCGGTTTTGTGCAATCAAATCGTACAAAT
>JAYEKB010000015.1:0-6231 GCA_034660835.1 Thermodesulfobacteriota bacterium | reverse complement strand
CCCCGATGATCATGACCGGATTTCTAATCTCATGGGCCAGGTTCAATGCCATCTCGGCCCTTGTTCGGTCAGATACCACGGATTCAATATCCTGATTCAGGGACAGCAACTCCCGGCTGGTCGTTTCAATTTTTACCCGGTCGCTGGTCATACGATTCATGAAAATCAGAACATTACGAAAAAACAGAGTAACAGCAAAAATAACGATAAAAGCAATAGTGTTAAAGCCTCCGGACAGGGGTGCAATCCAGGTCCAGATATCAGAGTGGCCTGAAAACACCAGCAGGTGTTTCACCAGGTGACCAACTGAGCGAAAAATACAGAATGCAAAGAGTGCCGTGATCAGCCACATCAGATAGGTGTTCAACGCGTCCTCGCGATCCCGTTTGTACAGAATCACGACCTGTCGCATACAGAGAGAGGAAAGAAACAGCATGGCCAGGCTGCCGGCAATATCAATGCCCCAGATCGGATAGAGCGAGAGAGGTATCATGACGAATTATCCTCGTCTCCGGTAGAACCTGCCGGTTGGGTAGTCATTTTCCTTAAAGCTATATAGATAAAAAGTAGAGCCGGAAAACAGATAAAATGATCCATTTTAAAGAAATAGTAGAGGATATCAACCGGCGAATGCACTTCAAGAATTGATTTCAGTCCTGCGCTGTCCCTGCTGAAATGCGTTAGCGGGATCAAGCTTTCCAGAATATGGCCTAAAAATGCCCAGCCATTCCACAGGGCAAAGAGAACAGCGCCGGTGGACATTAAGCGCCAGGATTTTTCTTTACTCAGTCTGGACTGCCGGATACGAAAAGCAAAACCAAGCATGGCAATGGCAAAAAGAACATGTCCGACCTGATGGACATACAACCCCTCCGGGGCGACATGGGTCTGAAGGGCATGAGCAGGCCTAGAGATGACAGCGACCAGAAGCAGCGCTGACCAGATTATGAAAAAAACAACAGTTTTTTTCATGGCAGGAAGATAAATAGTTTTGCAGTCATGCAACAACCCGAAAGGCGATGATCAAATAATCGTTCACTGATGATTTTTTATTATACTTCAAAATCAAGACCAGGTGAACAGCAAACCTTGAAACGAATGTCATGTGCTCTCCCGGGACAAAGGCGGACAAAAAAAGAGACCCTTAACAATCTCAACAGTAATGATTATACTATAAATAATCTTTTATTACAGATAACTATCCAAGAAATTTTCAACCTTGACCTCCGGTGATACCGGTTCAGGAGAAACTGTGTATGAAGATTGTCATCATTGGGGCTGGAGCCATCGGCAAATTGTTAGGCGTATTCTTAAGCAAAGGCGAACATCAGGTTGTGCTGGTTGATCCCAACCAGGAGAAAGTTGATGTGCTCAACAGCCAGGGCATAGGTTTCATGGAGGCGGATGCTATTGATCCGGATGCAGTCACCTTTGTTCCGATAACAGCAGTTAGCCATGCCTCTGATATTGACCGCTGTGACCTGCTGCTGCTGGCGGTAAAATCTTTTGATACCTTGCCTGCTATCCAGGCAGCACACCACCTTGTCAGCAAGAGCAGTCCGGTTGTTACCCTGCAGACCGGGCTCGGCAATATCGAAACCCTGGAGCGAGTCGTTGCCCGGAAAAATATCATAGGTGGGTTCACTTTTATGGCAGCCACCAGCCTTGGTGCGGGTGTTGTCAGACATGGGGGAGCAGGCAAGACATATCTGGGGGAACTGGATGGTCGGATGAGTGAGCGGCTGCGCAGCATCTGCACCATATTTGCCGACAGCGGTCTGGAATGCACCCCGGTACAACGAATTCAAGGGAGGCTGTGGTGCAAGGTGATTGTCTTCTCTGCCATCAACGCCCTCACCTCGATCCTGCAGGTTAAAAATGGTCAACTGCTTGACAACATGGAATCAATTACCCTGCTCAAACGACTTATCGACGAGGGAAGGAAGGTTGCAGAAACACAGGCGGTTGACCTTGTCTTCCATGACCTGTACCAACTGCTCTTTGACGGCTGCAAACGGACCGAGCAGAACCTCTCCTCCATGCTGCAGGATATCCTGGAGGGAAAGCGGACGGAAATCGATGCCCAATGTGGAGCCCTGGTTGAGCTGGGTAAGCAGGCAGGCGTTCCGACACCGACCCAGCAGACCATGCTGGAGCTGGTTCAATTAATGAGTAAGAAAAGAGCATAACGCAGGATTTTGGAAGAACTTTACCGTTCTTAAGCAGTGATAGGGGAGACACATGAATGACTGGAGAAATATTCTCATCGCCGTGGATGATACACCCACTTCGGAAAACGCCCTCAAGTACACAGCCGACATTCTCGGCAAACTGGAGGCAACACGGATCTGCCTGCTGCATATCTATCCTGAACCACCACCCGGCTATTACAGTTCCGGCAAATCACTGGATGATTACAGGAAAGAAAAAGAAGAAAAAGCAGCCTCGTTTATCCACAGAGCCAAAGACATCCTGCAGCAGGCCGGGATAGACACAAATAGTATTTTCAGCATGGACAGCATGGCCGATCATGCCACCATCAGCCAGGCCATCCTGGATATCCAGACAGAAGGTGAGTACGGTACCATTATTGTCGGTAAACGGGGGGTATCCAAGGCGGAAGAATTTCTGTTCGGTTCCATCTCAAGTTCCCTGGTCCACCACAGTAAAGACTGTACGGTATGGGTGGTGGGATAAATCCATGACTGCCGGTATTGATTCACTGCCGCCGACGATTCGGGAACGCCTCCGCGAACACAGGGTCACCCGAAGCATGCGCCGGGCTTCACGAATTTTCTTTGATACCACCGACTTCACCTCCATTGATTACGGAGATATCATTTTTGTCGATGACTGTTACTTCCTGGTCACCGGGTATACGAAAGAAGGACGGTTTGGAGTCGACGACCAGACAAAGCCCTGGGTGCCGAGGGTTGAAGACCTGGCGACCGGCAACAAACAAATCCTTAAACTGGTCTTTCACGAAACCTTTGACATCACCATGGGCCAGTTTACAATTTCCTATTATCGCAATCCGGAAAAGGAGGCACGGGTACTGGAACTGACCCAGGGGCTTCCCCGCTTCATGCAGGGAAGGGCAGTGCTTGATGAGAAGGGCAACCTGGTCCGCATCCTTGACATCATCAACGGTCGGCGGCTGGATAAGTTTATTTATAAAAGTGGAGCAAACCATAAGGAATATTTCCACCAGGAACTCCCGGCAATTCTGAAGCAGTTTCTTGAGTGTGTACAGGCCATCAGCCTGCTCCACCGCAATGGCTTCAGGCATGGCGATATCCGGCGCGATCATATATTTGTGGAGCGCAAGACCGACCTGTTCCGCTGGATCGACTTTGACTATGACTATTACATGCCGGAAAAACCCTTTGCCGTGGACCTGTACGAACTGGGCAATCTGCTCATGTATCTTGTTGTTCGTGGAAATTTTCATCCCCGTGAAATCATGGCAGATCCCGACATGGGCGAAAAAATTCTCAATACGATCGAGCCAGGCGACTATGCCCTGCTGTCGAAAAACAGGATCGTCAACCTGCAGAAAATTTTTCCCTACATACCCTCAGAACTCAACAATATCTTTCTCCACTTTTCACTTGGCACGGATGTCTTTTACGATACAGCCGATGAGATCGCACAGGATCTGGAGGCCGCCCTGCAAAAACTTACTTAACCTTGATAGCTGGGAACAACTAACTGAAATTATTATGCATAAATTACATTTTAAATATGATAAAGAGAATGTCGAAATATCAATCCTTAGACTATCACATCTTCTGGATGGCAGAGAAGATACACAGGAAATAAGGGATCTCTATAAATATCATGACGAAAATTCAGATTTAGACTGGAATATTGTTAAAAAAGACGGCATGTTATATGCCCAATGGTGTATTGATGAATTCTACTCTTTAAAAAAAGAACATCCATCTGTCTATAATGACATTATGGAGATAGGCATCAATTACGAATAACCATACTCACTGAAATTTATTCTCTGATTTTTACGATGCCGCCCGTGCTGGCAACATCAGGATAAACGGAATCCCCACCAGCCCTGCCGCCGCACTGACAAGATAGGCTGTCTGCAGTCCGGTCCAGTCGGCTATCAGGCCGATAAGCACGACCACTGATGACCTGGCCAGAAAAGCAATCATCATAAACATGCCGTTGGCCGCTGCCGGGCTGTCACCCGCGTGTTCCTGAACCAGGGCCAGCATGACAGGGGTGGTGGAGAGGAGCATGAACCCGCAGCTTAGCAGGGAAAATAAGCGAATCCAGTCACTGCTGACAACAAAGAGCAAAACACTCAGCGGTGCCCCCACCAGCAGAATGAACAGCACTCGCCGCCGTCCCAGGTAATCACTGAGCGAACCGGCGGTCAACACACCGACTACCCCAGCTGCTTCAAACAGCATCAGGGCAATGCCGCCCAGCCAGATATTACCGCCCTGACTCTGGATAAAAGTAGGCAGGAAAGCTGTCAGGGAACCGTGCATGAAACTGCGCGCCACTAAGATGATTGTCAGCGGCAACAGCACGTGGCGCATATTATTAAAGGTTGTGATGAGTGAGGTTTTTTTCTTGTGGTTATGAAAGGAAAGATCCACACTTCTAAATCGCAGAAACAAAATTCCTGAAGCAGCAATGCCCACCACCATGACCGGCCAAAACCCTTCAAGACCCATCAGGGAGACTGCACCCACGGCAATCAACGGCCCGACCGTGCGGGCCAATTCGCCGCCGGTCATGAAAAAACTCATCCCCCTGCCCTTTTTTGAACCGGCCAAGCGGGCAATCATCACCGGTGCGGGGACATGGAATATTGCAACGCTGATACCGGCCATAAAGAGCAGGAGCAACAGCACCCCGTATGTAGGGGCCATTCCGATAAGACTCATGGGAATGGCCGTCATCATGGGGGCCAGGATGACAAAATAGCGGAGGCTGACCCGATCCGCCAGCATCCCGAGAAAGGGATTTACCAGGGCGGGCAGCTGCATGACGGCTGACAGAAAACCAGCCTGGGTGAGGGACAGGGACAATTTTTCGATCAACAGGGGCAGCAGGGGAGCCAGAAAGGACGAGTACACGTCATGGATAAAATGAGCAAACGAGAGCAGGAGAATTTCAGCTGCTTGAAATGGGTTTTGTTTTTTCAAAACAGGTTAAATCCTGGAGACGACCATCTCGTAATGGGCCTGGCGCTGCTCTTCGGGCAAGGCAAGAAAGTCGGCCACCTCTCTCAGCATGTCATCTTTATCATCCTTGAGCAGGCCGCTGACATTCATATAATTATTGGCATGGTCACAGGCAAAAAAGGTGTTCAGCGGCTCCAGCAGATTCAGCAGCAATTGAACCTCCAGCACGGTTCCCTCCGGAGTCTGCTCCACAAACGAGCCATCCCGAACCTGTTGCCAAAGCGGACACTCTTTGTCCGTTCCCTTACCATACAGCCACAACCTGCGTAAACGGACAAATTCCGGCTCAGTTTCGTTGATGATCCGGGCCGTGGAACTAATATGCTGCTGAAATTTTTCCCGACCACCAAGACCGAGCAGGACGTAATAGGAAATTTCTATACCGGCCTCTTTCAACCATTGACCGACAGTGACAACCATTTTTCCCGACTGTCCCTTACGGTGAAACTGCAGGATCTCGGGATCACCTGACTCAAGCCCAAGATGCACCCGGTTTAACCCTGCCTCTGCCAGCAGAAGAATGTTGTCGCGACCAAGCTTATACAGGGTCGATACCCGGGCGTAACAGGTCAACCGTTTAACCGGCACGATAGTGCGTAGATAGCGGGCCGCCCCGACAAAAACATCCATGCCTGCGGCCAGCGGGTCGGCATCACCGAAAAAAGCGGTTTCCACTCCGGAATGCAGCCGGGCCAGCAGGTCAATATCGTGTTTAATTTCGTCCAGGCTACGGCAGGAAAAATCCGGCTGACCCATTGCCGGGTAAAGGCCGCAGAACCGGCAACGGTTCCAGTTACAGCCCCGGGTTATCCGTACCAGCAGGCTGCGCCACTCGGATGGCGGCCGGATGATCAATGATTCAGGGATGGGGTTCATGGTTTCGGGTTCAGGGTTTCGGGTTTCGGGTTTCGGGTTAGAGAGAATGAATGGTTATACCACTTTTTTCTAAAAAGGTGACGGTCTTGCTGCAGACCGGGGCCGAGGTCTTCAATATAACGGTTACCTCTGGTCGCGC
>JAYEKB010000014.1:0-6243 GCA_034660835.1 Thermodesulfobacteriota bacterium | reverse complement strand
CGTAGATATCGCCATCACCCGGAGTCAGGGGAAAACGGTATTCATCGGTGTAGCGCATGAGCAGTTCATAGGCCTCGGTGAGGTGATACATAATATCCGAGCCCTTATCGCTGTCCCCGGCCCTGTCAGGATGATATTTTTTGCACATCCGGTGATAGGCCCGCTTCATCTCGCCCAAGGTTGCCCGGTCATCTAACTTGAGCAGTTCCCGGGCCCGGTCAATGGACTGCCATTCCTTCTTGTTCATATTGAGGATTTTTTTTATTTATTATTCTTAAAACTCTTTTCCGTACCGTTCAGCAACCGTCCGATGTTCTGGTAATGCTTGATCCAGATCATAACCACCACAAAACCGGCTAAATAAAATTTCCAGGATGGTTCTCCAAAAAAATAGAGGCCCGGCAGGATAGCGGCCGAGGCCAGCAAGGATCCCAGGGAAACATACCCTGTCAAGCCGACAGCGGCGATAAAAACAACAAGGCTGATCAGAAGCGCTTTTGGGGCCAGGTAAAGGAAAACCCCCAGTCCGGTGGCCACCCCTTTGCCGCCCCTGAAACCGAGATAGACCGGAAACATATGGCCGGTGATAGAAGCAGCTCCACAAAAGCCGATCACCAGGTTGCGGCTGGGATCATCGCCAACAAGCAGGCCGGCAACAAACATCGGCAGATACCCCTTGGCTATATCAAGCAGCAGGGTGCAAAAGCCGAGTTTTTTGCCCAGCAGCCGGGAAACATTGGTTGCTCCGATATTCCTGCTGCCCTGCTCACGGATATCAATGCCCCTGCCACTGGACAACACCAGGCCGAACGGTATAGCGCCAACCAGGTAGGATGCAACAATTAAAAGGATGTTCTGCGCAGTCATTATCGCCTGTTCAGGTTACATTCACAGGCCTGGCTGACGGCAGTGGCCAGGTTCCTGAAAAAAAGTGCTGCCGCCTTATCATCCGGGTTGCGCTGCTGCTGTTCTTCATACATGGTAAAGAGTCGGGTCAGGACGTGGAGCCCATCCTCCTCTGCCAGTTCCCCCAGAGCTTCCCACACATCATTTGACGTTGTCACTGTTTATTTCCTTTCAAGACCAGTTCCAGTTCGCAGGCTGCTGCATAGGCTGCAATCTCCTCCTGCAAAACCTGTACGTAAGGACAGTCGGTGATCGCAAGCAGGGAGCTGCGAAGCCGATACTGATCTGGTTGATCTGCCTTCTCAAGGATATAGCTGAAAATCTGCGGCCTGCGGCACACCTGCGGTCGGTTCGTGTATACCCGGCAACGACCGTTCTCCTCAAGACCGGGACAGGATGATTCCCTGGGAAGAATCAGGCTCCAGCCGTTCAGCCAGCGAAACAAACCCGGATTCGGCAGTTGATAAAACGGCGATCCATCCACTTGCAGGACATCTTCATCCAGGGCCAGGCGGCTGCGGCTGTCTGCACTGTCATGACGGGTTACAGAAAAAAGGTCCTTTTCTTCAGCCTGCAGCGGTATCTCAAAAAACTCCTGGTTCATAGTCCTGCTCGGGCCGGTACAGCAGAGTGTACAGCCACAGGGACCACAGAGAACGGAATTGATGGCTTCCAGCTCATCTTCCATGATCCGCTGGCTGATCAGGCTTGCACGGGCCGTCATGTCATCCACAGGTTCACCGGATTCGTTCACCACATCGAGTTCTATTTCCTCACCACTTTTCAACCCTTCCAGCATCCGGAGATGTTCAAGATGGCTGCGTAACAGTTCACGCGGTTTCTCATACAGGGCATAACCGGTTTCAATAGGTTCGGGCATTTCATCAATCACCTCTTCAACTCTGGTGAACGGCCCGGTCAAGTACAAAAACTGCACCATGGACACCAACGGCAGTACCGGCTGACCAAGCAATGCGATCCCTTTCTGAAAATCCTCTTTTTCCACCCTTTTCTCCAGCTGATTGTGAGTTGAACAGTTATAAAAGACTACACAAAATTTGCTTGGAACACAACCTATTGACCGTGACCAATCAGGGAGGGCATAATACTGCGTTATTGAGAGCTTGAACCAGTAAGAGATCAGGGGACACAAGACCATCCTTTACAGAAAGCATCAAAATGATTATTTGTTTCCGGCAAGTACTTAAAGCTTAGAAAATATACGGGTTAGCGGTTAACGCCAAACTCAGAACCCGGAACTCGAAACCCGAAACCTCAGCCCAATGACTATCAAAAAAATAATTACCTATCCTCATCCTGTACTGCGGGAAAAGGCTAAAAAAATAACCGAGATTGACGATGATATCAAACAGCTGGCCGCTGACATGGGAGAAACTATGTATAACGCCCCCGGTGTGGGCTTAGCTGCCAATCAGATTGGTATTGCCAGACAGATAGTTGTGGTTGACGTCTCGAAAGAAGAGAATGAAAAAAAGTTTATTGCACTTATCAACCCGGTGATTTCCGAGGGCGAGGGCAGTATCATCGGCGAAGAGGGCTGCCTCAGTGTGCGGGAGTATGAGACCAAGGTCAAACGGTTCCAGAGAATCAGGGTCACTGCCCTGGACATTGAGGGTAAAGAGCTTGATTTTGAGGCCGAGGACCGATTTGCCCGCATCATTCAGCACGAGGTGGACCATCTGCAAGGTACTCTGTTCATCGATCGTATCAGCAGGCTGAAACTTACAATGTACAAGAAAAAACTTAAAAAAATATTAAAGGGTAAATGAACAAACCTCTACGCATCATCTTCATGGGTACCCCTGATTTTGCCGTACCCACTCTACAGGCCTTAATTGACAGCCCGGACCGGGTCGTTGCCGTGATCTGCCAGCCGGACCGCAAAAAGGGACGGGGCAGGAAACTGAGTCCGCCACCGGTCAAAGTGCTGGCCAAGAAGGCCGGAATCCCTGTCCTGCAGCCCACCTCCATCCGCACAGAAGAATTTCTTGAGAAAATTCAGGCCCTGCAGCCGGATCTTATTGTGGTAACCGCTTACGGTAGAATCCTGCCCGGCAGCCTGCTGAACCTGCCGCCTCTGGGTACCATTAATGTGCACGGCTCTTTGCTGCCCAGATACCGGGGAGCAGCCCCCATCCAATGGGCCGTGCTCAACGGTGAGACTGAAACCGGGGTTACCATCATGCAGATGGATGAGGGCATGGATACCGGCGATATCCTTCTGCCGGTCAGCCTGCCCATTGAAGAGGACGATACCAGCGGTACCCTGTTTGTGAAGCTGTCAAAGCTTGGTGGCCAGGCTCTGGTCAAAGCCATCGGCCTGCTGAAAGAAGGCAAGCTGCCACCGGTTAAACAGGATGACTCCATGGCCACGGAAGCTCCCATGTTGAGCAAGGAGATGGGCCATTTGGACTGGAGCAGGGATGCTGCTGAGCTGCACTGTCTTATCCGCGGTCTTGATCCCTGGCCGTCAGCTTACGGATTTCTTGCAGACAAACGGTTCAGGTTTTTCAGACCGCAGGTTGTGAAAGGCAAGATTACTGAGGAACCGGGAACCCTGTGCCGGGCGGATAAAAAAGGGATTCTGGTGGCCACGGGCAGCAATTACCTGCTCATCCGCGAAATTCAGCCGGAAGGTAAAAAACGGATGAGTGTCCAGTCCTGTCTTTGCGGCATGAAACTGCCCGTGGGCGAGCAGTTCAGCTGAGAATCAGGTTGAAGGAATAAAGTGTAAGGTAAAAGGTTATTACATGTGCGCCCTTGGCGATGCAGATAAAAATAATAAAAAAGTTGCTTTTCTGGACTGTTTCTCCGGTATCAGCGGCAATATGCTGCTCGGAGCTCTGCTTCATGCCGGGCTGCCGGAAGAAGTTCTGCGTACATCGCTTGCTGCTTTACAGATCCCCGACTGGCAGCTTGAGATAGGGCACAACACTATCTCCGGCCTGCAGGCCTGTTGTGTCCGGGTGCAGGCGCAACAGACGATCAAACACCGTCATTTACACCAGATCCGGGCCATCCTGGAACAATCCGCTCTGCCGAAAGCCGTTATCACCATCTCTGTTGCTGTTTTTACACGGCTTGCAGAAGCTGAAGCCCATGTGCACGGCACTACTGTAGAAAAAATACATTTCCACGAAGTAGGCGCCGTGGATGCAATTATCGATATTGTCGGCGCGGTCAGCGGATTTCATTATCTGGGCATTAAACAGATAACCTGTTCTCCCCTGCCCATGCCCGGTGGCTGGGTGGCCTGTCAGCACGGAAAGCTGCCTTTACCCGCCCCGGCGGTCTGTGACCTGCTGCGCAACATTCCTGTGTACGGAGATTCCCTGGCACAGGAACTGGTGACGCCGACCGGTGCCGCCCTGGTTGCTGAACTTGCCGGCTCATTCGGTTCCATGCCGCCCATGATCCTTGAACAAACCGGGTATGGCGCGGGAACCATGCAACGAAAAGACGGGCGCCCCAACCTGTTACGGTTGATGATCGGGCGCTGTCCGGCAGCGACGGAAGCACATCAGGTAGAGATCATTGAGACCCATCTGGACGACTGGAACCCTGAACTCTGGCCCCATGTGTCTGAAATGTTGATGCAGGCAGGCGCCCTGGATGTCAGCCTTACCCCCATGCTGATGAAAAAAGGACGACCCGGTTTCCTGCTGCGGCTGATCAGTGATCTCACCCATGGAGCCCGTTTGAAAGAGATTATCCTGAATGAAACCAGCAGCATCGGACTGCGCTTTCACACCATGCAGCGTATGACCCTGCCCCGGGAAATTGTGAAGGTGGATACGCCCTGGGGACCGGTTCAGGCAAAAAAAGTCGTAACCGCTGCCGGTTCCAGGGTTACTCCTGAATTTGAGGATTGCAGGAGACTGGCAGAAGAACAGGATATTCCTCTGCAGAAAATTTATGCTGCGGTGGCAAAGCAGGTCGAAACATAATGGATAAACTCTTCATGTTCATAGCCACGGGCGCCTACAGCGGCTACCTGCCCAAGGCACCAGGAACCTGGGGCTCCATTGTCGGTGTCCTGCTCTGGCTGGGGTTGCGCAATCTTGCAATCGGACCCTATGCCGCCGTGGTCACCGCACTCTTTGTCGTGGGTACCTTTGCCGCAGGAGCCGCAGAAAAAATTGTTGACCGCGGTGATCCCGGTCTTGTGGTTATTGATGAAATAGTGGGGCAGTTGATTGCACTGGCCATGGTTCCCAATCATCCAGTGGCCGTTATTGCCGCCTTTGCACTGTTTCGTTTTTTTGACATTCTCAAGCCCTTTCCGGTGGGCTGGCTTGACCAACACATCCACGGCGGCCTGGGGATTATGCTTGATGATGTTGTGGCTGGCCTGTACGCCCTGATCATCCTGCAGTTAGCTGTCAAGCTCTTTGGTTCATAGTAAAACGGCGAGCTGTTGCCCGCCGGCTGTATTATTCAATATTCCTGCGCTTCACGGCTTCTGGAAACAGGCTGAGGTCGGTGTGAGGCAAAAAGAGAGAGGCCACGTAGTTATCCGTGAAGCTCGGAACTTCTGAGAGCTCAAAATTGGTCATCTTGCGAACTACCTCCACCACATCCTTGCGGATATGGTTGGAGAGTTCGCTCATCCAGGCACCCATAAGAGAGCCGTTGCCCACGTACATAAACTTGTCCGGATCCACTTCCGGGAGCATACCAACGCTCATGGCACTGTCAAGATCAATGTAGGAACCAAAGCCGCCGGCCAGGATGATCTGTTCCAGGTCGCTTACCTGCAGGCCGACCTGTTCAAGCAGGGTGGTGATTCCAGCAAAAATGGCGCCTTTAGCCCGGATAAAATTTTCAATGTCCACCTCGTTGATCACGATATCATGGTCGGCAGCGCATTCATCCTGCCAGGCCAGTACGTATTCCATGCCGCTTCGTCCTTCCCGGACGCGGGGGCTGTCGCTGTCGTTGAATTTTCCGCTCTGGTTCAACACCTTGTTTTCAAAAAGGGTGGCCACAATAATAAGGAGGCCTGACCCGCAGATGCCCAAGGGCGCTTTATTACCCTCTGTAATATTCATCGGCTCCAGGTTCTCCGGGTTGAGGCTGAAGTCGCTGATGGCTCCTTCCACCGCCCGCATACCGTGGGTAATGCCGCCGCCTTCAAAGGCCGGACCGGCAGAGCAGGCGGCGCAGGCAAGCCACTCTTTATTGCCTATAACGATCTCGGCATTGGTGCCCACATCAATGAACAGAGTGAGGAGATCGGTGCGATACATACCTGAGCCCATGACTCCGGCCACGATATCTCCGCCCACGTAACTTGAAATCGCCGGATACACCAGA
>JAYEKB010000013.1:0-6261 GCA_034660835.1 Thermodesulfobacteriota bacterium | reverse complement strand
GGCATGGCACGGTCCGCAGGTCGGTGAATAGAAATCAACCAGTACCGGCAGGGTGGAGTTATTCACAACCTGCTGAAAATCCTGGTCGCTGAGTTCAAGCACGGTCCCAGCGGCTACAGACAAACGAGCACCGCATTTTCCACATTTTGGGGTCAGATGCTGTTTCTCAGCCGGTATCCTGTTTTTCGCTCCGCAGCCGGTGCAAACACTAATAGTATCCATCGTATTCCTCCCTATATTTTTTTCTTTATGTACTGGTAACTGAAGTTTCCCTTTTTTTCGCTAGCCCGAATATTTCATGAACACTTTGTTTATGTAGTATAACTTATGGAAATTTTAATAATAATTTCAAGTTTGTCTCTTTTCGAAAATTTGCAAAGTGTTCACCAAAGGCAAGCCGATGCAGCCGCACCTGCTTTGTCGCTTTATGAGCAAGCATAGGCAACTATAGCTTGCTCAGATGCTCAGCGCATCTGCAGCCACCTCAACTTGTGAAATATACGGGCTAGTCGATCTGGGATCAATTTATAATGAGTTGAAGGAACGCTACGGCAGATCTCTTTTTATTCCAATAAGATAATGAAAAATTGCTAAACGTAACTTGCTGAAATTATCGATTATTTTTTAGCCAATTTTTCATCAGAATTTTCGGCTTTTTATATGAAAACAGTAGGTTAGTAGTGAATGCGAAGCCAAGTTATGGCATATTGTAATTGCGAAAAAAACAAATCATAACAAGGACCTCGCATGCTTATACTACTTTCATTGCTCAGTCAAGAAAAGGTGAGGAACGTGGGCCGTGCCCTGCTCGAAATTATTCTTCCGTTTACCTCATCCAGGACGTCCAATCTTCTTCGAGTACTTGAGATCCTGTTCGGGTTCTCCATTAAAAAGAAAAAGTACTATCGATTCATGGCTTCGCCGAAGATCCCCTGGAACAGGCTTTGGATCAGGTTATGGAAGCTGATACCGGAGCCGGAGACCAACGGGAGGTTACTTGTAGACCTTGATGATTTTATCAACCCCAAGACAGGCAAAAAATCTTTGATTGTGCCAATGTATTTGATCATGCGGCCAAACAGAATCAGTCGAAATATCCCTGGGCACAGAATGTTGTTACCATCGGGCTTCTTAAAATAATCAAGGGCCGCTGGGTATGTTGACCTTTGGGCTACCGTTGCTACCATCTCGAAAAGGACGTCAAAGAAAACTCCAAGCCGAAGGCATGCTGTCAAAGGTCGTGCTCATTTTGCCTTTTCCGATGTCCGAAGGTTGGTGGCGAAAGCAACAATGGACGATAATTTTGCAATACTTTGACCAGTCCCACGAAAATCGGTAATTAATTCGCTTGTGAACGCCTTCATGCGGATGGCAGCATGAAACGTTTCCGGGAAGCTTCAGTTTTATAAATTGTTGTGTCCTGAATAGACCACCTCTGTAAAAACCGGCTTTTCACAATATCCATCTATAAAACCGCCCGGCAGGGAGTTGTTCAGCATCCGGTTGACAAGACGGCTGAGTAACATTTTCGAAATTGGTTGTGGAGAATCATCAATAAGTTCATTGAGTAATGGTTCTCAATATGAGAACAAACCAGCAAGGAGTTGCATTTTGTTGCGGAATGATTATTATCTCGAAAGTTTAAAATGCAAACAAAATCGAATAATCAACAAATTACAAGTAAATATGGAGTAAATCATGAGTTTCTTAGAAGGATTGCTCTGGCTAACCCTCAACGTCTATCACGAGGCGCGGAGTGAACCCCAGGTCGGTCAGTTAGCTGTTGCCCATGTAACCTTAAACAGGGCTACGCAAAAAAACAAAAGCGTTGAGCAGGTTGTTACGGCCCCTTACCAGTTCAGTTGGACGTTCCAGAAAAGCTCCTACCTGCCTACGGAACCGGGTGCTTTTATTGACTGTCTGCAAACAGCCATGAAGGCTATGACCTCCTCTGATTTCACTGGTGGTGCAACTTTTTACCACCGCAAGGATGTACACCCCAAATGGGCCGGCGCCATGACTTATGTTGCCCAGTATGGAGTGCATAAATTTTATCGTAACTGATCCCAAAACCATTTAAACGAAAAAAGGCCGCTCCGGAAATTCCGGAGCGGCCTTTTTTGTTTTTGAGTGGTTCAAAGTTCAAAGTTATACATTTCTTGCCTTATCCGTATCATCTGCACATCTACCCAATCAACTCCCGTACAGTCCGGGCAATGGACTTGCCGTCCAGCCCCTGCTGTTGATACAGTTCTGCAGGCTTGCCGGAGCCGCCATACTGTTTCACACCCAGCCGTTTCATCTTCGGTGCAATCCCCTGCTCAAGCAGCACTACAGAGACAGAGGCACCAAGGCCGGTTTCCACGTGATGGTCTTCAACTGTCACAATCGGTCCGATACCGGCCGCTTCAATTACCGCGTCGTTATCCATGGGCAACAGGGAAGCCATATTCAGCACAGCAACAGATTTACCCCCGTCCTTTAATATCTGCCACGCCTCCATACAGGCCGGAGTGACTGCACCGTAGGTGATGATGGTTGCATTAGTTCCCCTGCGCAGCCAATCCGCCTTGCCCGGTGTAAAGATATAGTCGGCATCATAAAACACCGAGCCGTCTTCCCGGGTAACTGTCGGTGTCTTGGAGCGGCCCATACCCACAAAAAAGTTACCTGGTTGGGTGGCGATATAACGGACAATTCGATCAGTCTGGTTGGGATCGCAGGGCATGAACACGGAGAAACGGAAATAATTTTTCATCAACCCCAGATAATCAATACACTGATGTGTCGGACCATCTTCTCCGACATCAAGGCCGACATGGGTAGCAACCACCTTGAGATTGGTGTGGTTGAAATCATTCAATCGATTCTGATTATATACCTCGGAAACAGCGAATGAACCAAAGGTGGAGAAAAAGGGTACCAGGTTCTCGCAGCTCATTGCTCCACTCATACCGGCAGCGTGGTGCTCCTGAATGCCAAGCTCAAAATATCCTTCCGGTGAATGTTTGCGAAAACCGCCCATCTTGACAGATCCTTCCAGATCACAGGAAACTCCGATAATTACCGGCGGTTCTCCCGGCTTGTTGTTCACCTCGGCCAGTCCCAGCAGGGCATTGCCGTAACCGGAGCGGCAGTCGGTCATGGTATCTGCATCATAGACAACAGGCTCCCCGGGCAGAATATCGGGATAATCAGTACGGGGTTTCATGATGGTGTTGGTTTTGACCAGTTCCTTGCGACGCTCCTGCCACTGGTCAAAGTCATTGTCTACGCCCAGTTCGACCAGCCCATCAGCCAGCAGGTCGGGAGGCAGGGGGGAACCATGATATTTAGCCTTGTTCTCCATAAAGGAAATACCCTTGCCCATGATGGTGCGGGCCACAATCACCGTGGGAACACCGCTGCTGTTCTGGTAGGCGTCACGCATGGCCTTGAAAATCGCATTGTAATCATGACCATCTTCTAAGTAGACTACATTCCAGTCCAGTGCCCGGTACAGTTCCTGAATAGACTGCGGCATCACGTCTGCCGTATTACCGCAGATCTGCAGATGATTACGGTCAACCAGCACGGTCAGGTTATCCAGTTTATATTTACAGGCATGCCGCATGGCCTCGGTAACCTGCCCTTTCTGATGCTCACCGTCACCCATCAGACAAAATACCCGGTTCTCCATCCTTTTGGCTTTAAAGGCCTGGGCCTTGCCGACTGCAATGGACAATCCCTGTCCCAGGTTACCGGTATCCCATTCCACCCCCGGAACAATGGTTTCCACATGGCCTGGAAATCCGGATCCGGTACGCCGGAACCCGCTCAGAAAATCATCTTCTGTAAAATAACCGTTTTCAGCAAGTACGCTGTACACGCCCGGTGATATATGACCAATGGATTCCACCATCCGGTCGCGCTCGGCCATACGGGGGTTTGCCGGGTCATTTTTCAGCATGCCGTAGGCAACGAGCAGCATATCAAGCGATGACAGGGATCCTCCGGGATGACCGGATGCAGCCAGACTGGTTGACAACAGGATACGGCGGGCGCAACGGGTGCGCATTTCATTGAGGGTGGAAATTTCCCGGGGGGTCAAATCAGTTGCAGCCAAATCAAACTTCAAGGGCATCTCAGACTCCATGGTATCAGGTTGAAACAGCAGACAGGACAGGAAATTCGCCCCATTATATCAACAATCGTCATTCAGGAAAAAGAGGCAAAATCCGCCCTCTCCTGTGTACAAATCATGTAATTCGTTATAATACAATAGGGCAGAAACACAACAGGAAAAAAGCAGCCTAAGCCGACACAGGCACCCATCTTCATTTAGTCGTTCCTGTCCGCATAGCAGGGCATAGCGAACAGGAACAGGTAAGCGAGGAACGAGACTCCGATTGAGCAGGTAAGCGAAGACTCCGAATCTGGGCACCTGTGTCAGCTTATCCTTTGAACAATGCGAAGCTATAACTTCATACAACAGATACTGAATAATTATGAAGATAGGACCGGTTATCCTGGACAATCCTTTTATTTTAGCACCCCTTGCAGGCTATACTGACCTCGCCTTCCGGTTGCTCTGCCGGGAAATGGGAGCCGGGTTATCTGTTTCCGAGATGATCAGCTGTCACGGTCTTGTCTTTGGTCAGCAAAAAACCCTGGCCATGATGAAGACCGTACCGGAAGAACGTCCCTTTGCCGTCCAGCTCTTTGGCAACGATCCGGAGATCATGGGCAGAGCGGCAGCCATTGTTTCCACTCACCCGGTGGACATAATTGATATCAATATGGGCTGCCCGGTACGCAAGGTGATCAAAAAAGGATCCGGTGCTGCCTTGATGAAGGATTTTACACGGGCAGAGGCAATTATCCGCTCTGTTGTCGACAATACCGACCTGCCGGTAACAATAAAATTTCGCAGCGGCTGGGATGATTCATCCATTGTTGCCCCTGAATTTGCTGCCATGGCAGAGGCTGCCGGGGCCTCAGCTGTAACAATACATGCACGCACCTGGGCCCAGATGTTCGGTGGCCGGGCAGACCGCAGTGTCATTGCCCGGGTCAAAGAGTCGGTTTCCATCCCGGTAATCGGCAACGGAGATATCCTGAGCCATGCAGATGGGTTGGCTATGATGATTGAGACCGGCTGTGACGCTGTTATGGTAGGCCGCGGTGCCCTGGGCAACCCCTGGGTTTTTCGGCCCGGCGACTTGCCGGACACTCTCGCCGGTCGGCTGCCCGTGCTGCTCCGACACATGGTACTTGCAGACCAACACTTAGATGCCCAGCGATTACTCTTCCGTATAAAAAACCATGCCTGCCGCTACCTGACCGGCCTGCCCGGGGCGGCAAAAATACGGCAGCAGATCACCTTGTGCACCACCCTCCCGGATATCAAGATTCTTTTGGAAAACCTTGCTGGCTAAAACTTTAGTTCAATAACATAAGGAAATAATAGAAAAATAGAACCCGCCACTCTGCCTGCTATCTTCTCTCCGTTTAGTAAGACTTGAGATTATATGGGTAGTTAAAAGATTGAGCTTGGTGACATTCTACGCGAATTGTGTCTGCAGAAAATGGTGTAGAACTGTTTGAAGGGCATCTGATGCCGACCATGTTCATATGAGGTAGGAAAAAAGGCAGGAAGGGCAGGATCAACGCTCATCCATAGCGTCCCTCAATGTAATCGGCTGTCTCCTGATTTGCCGGTGTGACAAACAGTTTATCCGTTGTGTCATGTTCAATGAGTTTACCCATGAGCATGAACGCGCACTCATCGCTGGCCCGACGGGCCTGGGCCATATTGTGGGTAACGATTAAAATGGTGTACTGACCACGCAGGTCCCATATCAACTCCTCCACGGCTTCCGTTCCTTTGGGATCCAGGGCGGAACATGGTTCGTCCATCAGCAGCACTTTGGGTTTCACCGGCAGCAGGCGGGCAATGCACAGTTTCTGCTGCTGCTCAAGAGAAAGTGAGGTGGCCTTGCGTTTCAGGTGATCCTTTACCTGATCCCAGAGAAGAACCTGACGCAGGGAATCTTCAACGATTTCGTCTTCATCGCTTTTTGAGACCTTTTTTCCGACTGGTGCATGAATCTTGTGTCCAAAAATGATATTTTCCCAAATGGAAATCGGCAAAGGATTGGGACGTTGAAAGACCATGCCTACTTCCTTTCGGAGTTGGGCAAGTTCCACCTCGGGGCCATAGACGTTTCTGTCCATTACCTTGACTTCCCCTTCAATCCGCACATAGCCCAACCGCTCGTT
>JAYEKB010000012.1:0-6288 GCA_034660835.1 Thermodesulfobacteriota bacterium | reverse complement strand
CTACCTCGACCAAAATACCGATGGGCAAATTCTGACCTTCCTCAATATCAGACATGTCAGGGCCTTCCAGAGTTACAAGCCCGTCTTCTATCTCATCCATATCTTTGGAAATCAATACCTCGACACCCGTTGTACGACCACCGCCCATTTCCATGTACAGATCGTCCTTACGGATACGCTCTCCCTCAAAGGCAGGGCCAAAAGACATGGGAATATCGATTTTGCTGATACTGACCTTCAAACCACGCACTTCAATGGCCTTCTGAACAAACTCTTCATGGGGAACCTGAGAAACCACATGCTCGTAGGTACAGATACCGGTAGGCAGAATCTCAGGAATATCGTAGTCGGAGATGGTTGGAAAACCCCAGTTAATGGCACCGGCAGCATTGGCATACCATTCATCAGATACCGGCCCAAATGCCATGACAAAGGCAAAAGTTCGATCCTTGTTATAAATCAGGTTCTCTTTGTAATCGCCGGGCTTGACACCACCAAAGGCAAGGGCTACACGGCAGGCAAAGCCGATAGCAAAAACAACTGAAGTGTATGTATCGGCAAAGGGAACAAGCCGTGTGTTCCAGCCGACCTGAACATCCTGTTCCACCAGCTGCTCGGCCATATTTTTACCGTTTGTTGACCGTGCATGCATAAAGATATACAGGTTTTTTTCCTGCAGCTCAAGGGCGATTTTTGCAGCAACTTCAGCGTCATCAGGTGCACCTGCTATTGCTGCGAAACCGGGAGCTGAACCGTCAACAAACTCTACACCACGTTTACGGAAGACAACGTCGTCGGCAGCACCGAGCCACAAGTTCTCGGCTGTGGGATCCTCTGTCTTGGTAAAATGGTTAGGCTCATTGAGGTAGCGAATGGCTTCATACATCTCTTCAGCAAAATAGGTAGCCATACCGGCATCCAATGCAGGAGCCAGGTATGGCAGCCAGATGTCTTCAGTAACGATTGCAGGCAACAGTTTACGTGCTTCTGTAAAGATATCCTCCATATCGCCCAGTTTTTCCACTTTGGCGCCGAGCATGGAGTAGATAATGGGTAGAAAGTAGGCAGTATTGGGATATTCAACAGCCTGCTCCGGTCCATATTTCTTTATGGCCTCCTCGTAGGACTCTTCAGCCATATCCACGATTTTCTGGGCGCCACGAATAGCTGCAGAACAGATAATCTTCGACATTTAAATAACTCCCTTAATTTATTTCAGTTATACAAAAATTTATATATCCTTAAGCCATTATCAGCCAATCAAGCCGTTAATGAGTGATTTTGTCATGTTAATTGCCTTGGGATGACGCATAATCAATACCTCGCCACCGGCCATCAGCATACAGGAAGCGGTCATGACTTCCATCATAATGCCACGCTTCTCCTGGTCACCAATCATATCATCACTGGGCAATCCGGCCTCTTTTGTTTTCCAGACCTCACGACCAAGATTACAGATGATCGGAACCTGCAGTTTTTCATCCTGCTGAGTAAGCGCTGCAAAACGAATACGTTCCATTACGGAGTAGGTATACTCAATACCGTACCCTAACGCACCGATAGATGGGTCCATGACTACGGAGCCAAGGTTAACGCCCAGATTCTCAAGGAGAATATTGAGCTGCTTGGCCAGATTGACATCAATGGGCGAAGCGGCAACTATGGGATGCTGAAAGGCCATGGCAGTTGCACCGATTGCACGGTAGTTGGCATCTTCCAGCGGGGCAAGACAAACCTTCTTGTCGCCAATAAGGGAGGTCACTTCACGCAGAGTCTCCGTATCTTTTTCCGAATTTCCACAACCCCATATAATAACCGGAACATCTACGGCCTCAATAACTGCGGCTGCATCTTTAGCAGCATCAGCAGCCGAACGATCCTCACCATTAGGATCTGTGCCGATCAGCCAGACATTAAGTGCGTCGGCACCGTACTCCTCAACACATTTCTTGGCCCAGTCAACGGGGCTGTCCATGACGTCATCAAAGTACTGGCTCAGGGTCTCAGGCCATTCAGGTCGGATATCCTGAATCTCCATGGCGACCAACGGCTTGTGCGGCATGTCACCTTCAAAGAGATAAAACGGCATGGAGGTTGATCCGCCGACCGTTACGGTATTATCACCATTACCGAGGGTGACCTCGCGGATTGCGCCTGAGTAATTCTGTTTATAGGCTGCTGCAGGTACCTTGGTCACCCGCTCAGCAAATGGTGTTTCATCAGTAGCAAGCTCGGGAGCTGCAAGTCCGGCCGGAGCAGCCTTGGCAGGAGCAGGTTTAGACTCTTCTGCTGCCTTAGCTTTGGCGGCTTCCTCTTCTTTAGCCTTTGCATCCGCTTCCGCCTTGGCTTTAGCTTCGGCTTCTGTTTTTGCCTTGGCCTCTGCTTCCGCCTTTTCGGCAGCAGCAGCATCAGCAGCTTTGCTCTCTTCGGCTTCCTTAGCCTTGGAGGCTTCTGCCTCTTTTGCCTTTGCCTCTGCTTCCGACTTGGCTTTGGCCTCTGCTTCGGCCTTGGCTTTTGCTGCTTCCTCTGCCTTTTTTGCGGTATCATCTACTTCTGCAGGTGGGGCAGGTGCAGCGGCGGGAGCCGGTGCAGCGGCCGGGGCTGCAGGAGCAGCAGGTTGTGCAGCCGGAGCCGCAGGAGCAGTCGCAGCCAAATCAGGCATACGCTTAAGCACGTTCTCCGCACCAGCAAAATTTAGCAGTGCATCAAATTGATCATCATTGAGCCCGTAGGCTCTTTTCAAGGCCCCAAGACCCTGCGTCAAAGACTCCAACGCCATCAGGCGCTCTCTTTCATTCATCGCATGTTCTCCTGCATCTACAGTAACTATGGCAGCAGTTTCAGTCGTTGTTGTAACCGGCTGGGCGCCGGCAGATATTGCTTCAGCCTGTGTGCGGGCATCGGCAACAATCTTTTCAGCCTCAGCCCTGGCTTTGACAACCAGCTCTTCGGCGGCAGCAGTATCAGGTACCGTCACAGCCTCTGCCTCTGCCCTGACCACAATGGTCTCATCGGCTTCAGCTGCTTTTTCAGGCTCTACAACCGGTGCGGCGACATCATCAAAGGTTGGCCGCGGCAGCAGACCTGCACCCTCGCAGATCTCAGGAACCGCTTCTTCCCACTCAATAGCCATGACATGAACACCAGCCACGCCCTTGATCTCTTTAACCTGGTTGATAATATCAATACAGATATTGATACCTTCCTGCGGTTTGTTCTTTGCTCCCCTCATCCGGTTTATGACCTCATCGGTCACGTCCATACCCGGTACAAATTTCTTCATATAGTTGGCCATGCCAACGGATTTGGGCGGGGTAACACCGGCAAGAATATATGCTTTTTCAGGCAGACCCAAATCCCGGGCCATTTCCATGAATTTTGCAAATTTCTCGACGTTATAGATAACCTGGGTCTGGATAAAATCAGCGCCGTTGGAGATCTTCTTGCCCATGCGCACGGCACGGAACTCAAAGGGATAGGCAAAAGGATTGGCTGCAGCACCAAGGAATAACTTGGGAACTTCTCCCTTGATCTCCTCACCGCACTGAAATTTTCTCGAATCCCGCATGTCCCGGACCATGCCGAGCATCTGGATGGAATCCATATCAAAGACACCCTTGGAGCCCGGATGATTACCAAACTTCTGATGGTCACCGGTCAGACAGAGCAGGTTCTTTAATCCCATGGCGGAAGCAGCCAGCAGATCCGACTGCATGCCGATTCGATTACGATCACGGCAGGTCATCTGGATAACCGGTTCCACACCTTCAGACTGCGTTACAAGACCGGCACCAATGGACGACATACGGACAACAGCTGTCTGACAGTCGGTAATATTGACTGCATCAACCTTGCCCTTGAGAATTCTCGCCTTTTTCCTGACCACCTCAGGGTCACTGTTCTTTGGCGGTCCAAGCTCACCGGTTACGGCAAATTCACCGCTTTTGAGCACCCGCTCCAAATTGCTCCCCGATTTCATTGATCCTCCTTTACTGATCCACCACTACCGGTAGAAATTTTGTATTAAACAGCAAATGTAAGCAAAATCCGAGTAACACGATGAACCGGTATAATTCCTGGCGGGATCATACCGGTTCACGTTTTGATACCGATTGATTAATGAGGCTCGCTTTCTCCGCCGCAGCCTGCACCCGGCAGGGCCTGGCCACCCTCAAGATCACGACGCATAGCCATATCCATGAGGACACGTTCCTTCTTCTTGTTAATACCCAACGCCTCGCGTTTTCCATCAATGGCGGCAATCATGGCATGAGCATGCTTGATGGGATCACTTTCAACACCCCAGCAGGCACCATACAATTCTTTGATACCGCCAAGAATATAGTCGTTAAACTTCTTGGATCCGCTGATCGGCAGGTCCTGGAAGATGACATGGGCACCGCTGGTAACAAAGTAATGACCAATGGCAATTGCCTTCTCACTCATCCAGAGCGGTGCGGAACCAACAGCAGGCAACTCGGAAATATCGTCACCAAGACCACCCTCCTTCACCATCTCGGTAAGCGCGATCAACAGGCGGGAGTTATCCACGCAGGAACCCACATGCAGCACCGGGGGTATACCTACCGTCTCCAGGACCGAGCGCAGACTATCTCCGGCAAATTCGGCAGCCTCAGGACGCATCAGGCCGCGACGACCGAGAGCCTGGGCAGCACAACCGGTGGCCAGGACAAGGACGTTGTTTTTGATGAGTTCCTTGGCGATTGTAAAATGAACATCATCTTGATGCTTGTAATGCTCACAGCCTACCAGGGCGCCGACACCACGAATACGACCGTTGATGATGTTGTCGTTGAGCGGTCGATAGGACTGACGAAAACGACCACCCAACTGATAGTTGATGGCCTCATGAGAAAAACCGACAACAATGTCAAATTTGTCTTCTTCGGGAATAAAGAAGGCGCCGCGCTTCTTGAAATTGTTAACGGCATGAGTCAGAATCGTCTTGGCTGAGGCGTAAGCATCATCCTCATCAAACTGGATATGAACACCATCAGGCATCTTGGCCTTATAATTGGTGGTAATGATATCGGTGTGCTTCTCTTTCACCACTTGGGCAACCGACTGCATTACGCACTGTACATCAACAACCATGGCTTCAACAGCACCGGTCGCCAGCACCATTTCCTGCTGAATAAAGGAACCGGCAACCGGGATGCCGCGACGCATCAGAATCTCGTTTCCCGTACAACAGACACCGGCAAGGTTGATTCCCTTGGCACCTGCTTTTTTGGCCATGGCCAGGAGTTCTTCGTCCTCAGCAGCAAGACAGAGGGACTCGGCCAGCAACGGCTCGTGACCATGCACAGTGACGTTGACCATATCCTCACGCAGGACGCCAAGATCAATAATTGAGCGTCTGGGTACCGGGGTACCGAACATGATGTCAGTCAGTTCGGTGGAGAGCATGGATGATCCCCAACCGTCGGCAAGCGAGCAGCGTGATGCCTGAAGCATGATATTTTTATATTCCTGGTCAACACCGATATGGGTGCGATGCATCATCTCAACTACTTCACGGTCAACTCCGCGGGGTTCAACACCCACTTCTTTCCAGATCTGCTGCTGCTTTTTGGGAGCACGCTTAAGCATGGTCAGAGTACCTTCCTGCTGACCGAACTGGGCCAGGGCAGTCTCGCCAAGCTCAAGGGCTATCTCATTTTTATCTCTGCCCTCAATCTCAATCTCAAAAATCTTGGCGAGTGAGTGCAGTTTCTCTACATCCTTGATCTCGTGCGGTGTCTCACCCTTGGCCGTGGCGATAAAGCCGCGCACCATTTCACGGGCATGATCAGTATGAGCTGACGTGCCGGCGGCTACCATGCGGGCAAAGTTACGGGCAGCAACCGTATCAGCAGTAGCCCCGCAGACACCAACCATGGCGTCAACCCCGTCAATAATCTGGCAGGGCCCCATATTGCAGATCCGGCAACAGGTACCACCGGAGCCGAACAGACAGGCTGACATACCGCGATCCTCAATACGGTCATACGCGGTGCGCACCTTCTTGGCAAGATCCTGATTAAGTAAATCCAGAGTAGATCTACCTGTTATATCGTTACAACTTTCACATCCTTTGACTTTAGCCATTAACAGGCCTCCTTAAAAGAAGTCTTTAAAGCAAATATTCGGAATCAATTCCGGATACTGTTTTTTATACAATTACGCCAGTCCGGCAAACTGCTTTGCAGACTGTACGGTATTCTTCATAAGCATGGTAATGGTCATCGGGCCGACACCACCGGGTACCGGGGTAATGGCAGCAGC
>JAYEKB010000011.1:0-6299 GCA_034660835.1 Thermodesulfobacteriota bacterium | reverse complement strand
CCGATAAAACGATCAAGTGAGGTTCCCTTAAAGGCGATAAGATCGGGCATATACGGACCAAGGAAACAGTAGGCAATGAAGAATGTACCGATTATAGGCAGGGCAGGGCCGATAGTACGCCGAGCTGCCTCCATGAGCATAACGGTAAGCATAATCCCGAAAAAGACATCCATGTTAGTCGGCAATCCCTGGCGGTTATTGATATCATCTAAGAAAATAACCAGGTAGAGTGCTGAAAAACAGGCAAGTGCGGCCATCAGCATGTCAAAAATTGGGATTCGTCTACGACGGGAGAAGTATTTTATGCCGAAAACAGGCTTTTTAAAGAGGGGGTAGTTCAAATACACCAGGGTCAGAGCAAAGGCAAGATGGATAGCTCGAATGTATGTGGTATCAAGGACGATGAATTTTGGTAGAGCCAGCTGATACAGACTCCAGGCCACGGCTATGGTGGGGATGATCCATTTCTGCCAGCCTGTGGGCTTTCGACCTATACCTTCCTCTTCTTCGGCCATTTTTTTGGCCAGATCCATTCCATCGTCTTCAAATTGCACATCAATTTTGCTCATGGATTCCTCGTGTACTGGTTTATCCTTTTCATATACTTAGTAGATTCAACGCCTTGCAAATGGCGCTGAACTGTTACCATATTTCAGTTGGTGTTACTGGATCTGTACAACAATAATTATTTTGCCAAGTCGCGGACAGCAAGTGCACGGTATCCGATTTTTTTTGTCAAACGATCGCTGTAAAAAGTACCGCGTTTAAAGTTAAACACAGCAGCTGTTACACCCTGCCGGTCTCCGCTCCAGACAAAACCGCAACTGAGCTGTATTTCAGGTGTTATTTTTAGCCGTTGCCCGCAGTTTGATTCATAGCCGCGATAGCTTTTATCTCTAATGTACAAGGATTTCAGTTCTTCGAGGGTGGGAAGCCGCCAGTTCTCATATTGAACCGACAGGGACATGGGGAAGGTGAAACGTATCCATTTTTCGGCCTGGTGCCAGCTGATATCACCCAGGTTGTCTGTGGCGGCCCACATCACGCCTGACTGATTGTCTGTTACAGTACCGTCTTTATTGTCAGTGAATCTGTCTTGGGCATTTACAGACGGGGTGAGAGCGAGCGAGAAGATGAGCAACACAAGAATCCGCAAAAACAAGAAATATCTCATAAGCCTGTTGCCCCCTAAGAAAAGATACGATAGTAGATTGTTCTGTTTCGATATTTGTTTTTGATTCCTTTTTAGGTCGTGATGGATAATAAAACTGCAGGCAATATGGTGCCCTTTTTGTTTGCTGTTGAAGAAAATGTACCAGTCAACAGCAAACAAAAAGGATTCGGCGATGGTGCAATCACCGCCGAATCAAAAATAGAAAAACCGTTACTTGATTAAACCGGCTTCCTTGAAGTATTTCAAGGCGCCTGGATGCATTGGCGCGGAAAGTCCTTCAAGCATGTTTTCTTTGGTCAGTGTTGCGTATGCTGGGTGAAGTTTTTTGAAATCTTCAAAGTTATCAAAAACTTCCTTGGTAATGGCATAGACAACATCATCACTTACTTTTGCAGAGGTAACAAAAGTAGCCTTTACGCCAAAGGTTTCAATGTCTTTGTCGTTCTGGGCACCGGGGTAGTTGCTGGCTGGGATAGTAGCCTTGGCATAGTAGGGGTACTTGGCCAGCAGGGCATCAACACCCGTAATTGTGGCAAGTCGAACTTTGCGGGCACCGGAAGTTGCCTCTTTGATGGATCCGGAGGGATGACCTACGGTGTAGAAGAAGGCGTCAATACGACCATCCTGCAGCAGACTGGCTGCCTCGGATGCTTTGATGGATTCAGCCTTCAGATCCTTTTCGTAGTTGATACCAACGGCGTCCAGAGCATCGATGGAGTTCTGGCGCTGACCGGAACCGGGGTTGCCGATATTTACTTTTTTACCTTTCAGATCTTTAATATCATTAATACCGGCATCAACAGCGGCTACCAGAGTAACTGATTCCGGATGGATGGAAAAGACTGCACGCAGATCCTTCTGCGGTCCCTTATCTTTCCACTCTGCCTCGCCCTGAACGGCCTGATACTGACGATCAGACTGGACAACACCAAACTCAAGATCACCGTTCATAACTGCGTTGACATTAAATACGGAACCACCGGTGGACTCAACAGTGGCGCGGATGCCGTACTCTTTTTTCTTTTTGTTTACCATCTTGGCAATGGCGCCGCCGGTCGGATAATACACGCCGGTAATACCACCTGTACCGATGGTGACAAACTGGGTTTTAGCCTGAACCGGACCTGAGCTCATCATCATGGCTGCTGCCAGCGCAACACCTACAAACAATCCCTTTTTCATAAAACCTCCTCCTGTGTTAGTTAAGGAACATTTATTCATTTTCCTAAAAAAATTGATACCATGTTTATAGACAAATCTCAAATGCTTTTAAAAAAAAGTATTGCCATTGCTGGTGTAGAAAAATGTAATATAGTTGTGAGTTTTTCTTGCTTTTTTTAATTGTAGAATGTAATGCGGAGGTTATCGACAAGGTGGTTTGAACAGGGGGCTGTTTATCAGCCCGATATTCTGTAATTCATCGTTTTTCGAGGAAGAGCATGGTTGAAAAGAACAGCTTGAAAAAGCAGACCAGTGCACAATCAATCAAGAAAATATCTGCTAAAAAAAAGAAACGTTTTGATGTCTCCTTTTACCATGACTGGTGTAAGGCCTGTGGAATCTGTATGGCATTCTGTCCGAAGGAAATCATCAAGGCGGACAAAAACGGTAAGCCGGAGATTATTGACAATGATAGCTGTATCGGCTGTCGTTTTTGTGAAATCCATTGCCCGGATTTCGCAATAACCGTATCCGACCGGAAACCAAGGAGGAGGCAGAATGATGTATGATCAGGGTAAACAGCGACTTCTCCTGCAGGGGAATGAAGCCATTGTTGAGGGAGCTTTAGCGGCAGGTTGCCGCTTTTTTGCAGGCTACCCAATCACCCCGGCATCGGAAATTGCGGAACAGCTCTCAATCAAGCTGCCGGCTGTTGGTGGTACCTTCATCCAGATGGAGGATGAGATTGCCGGCATGGGAGCCGTCATAGGTGCTTCACTTGCAGGTGTCAAATCAATGACTGCAACCTCGGGGCCGGGTTTTTCCCTGATGCAGGAAAATCTTGGTTTTGCCTGTGTTGCAGAGGTCCCCTGCGTGATCGTCAATGTTATGCGCGGCGGACCTTCCACCGGTCTTCCCACTTGTCCTGCCCAAGGCGACGTACAGATGGCACGCTGGGGTACCCATGGTGATCATCCAATTGTTGTGCTGTCGGTATCAACGGTCATGGATTCATTTACCATCACTGTTAAGGCCTTTAATATTGCAGAAAAGTATCGTGTCCCGGTTATCCTGCTCTCTGATGAAGTAGTTGCCCATACCCGCGAATGCGTGGAGCTGCCCGACATAGGCGAGGTCAAGGTAATGGACAGAATTCGCCCCAGTGTGCCACCGGACTGGTATAAGCCCTATGAAGGTGATGCCCGTGGAGTGCCACCCATGGCCTCTTTTGGTGACGGCTATCGACATCATGTAACAGGGCTTATCCATGATGAAATGGGATTTCCCACCCAGAACTCCCGTGAAGTGGAAAGTTTTCATAAACGACTGACCAAGAAGATTACCCGGGGCTTTCCCGATATTCAGATGACCAGGGGATATTTTCTTGATGACGCTGAAATATTTGTGATTGCCTATGGCGCAGTTGCCCGTTCCGCCCTGCGTGCTGTCCAGGATGCCCGTGAAATTGGTGTCAAAGTGGGACTCTTGCAGTTGATCACCCTGTTCCCATTTCCAAGAAGAACAATTACACCGCTCTTAAAGCAGTGCCGTACCGTGTTAGTACCGGAGATGAATCTTGGCCAAATCAGCCGTGAGGTTCAGCGGGTAAATGAGGGTTTTTGTACTGTAGTCAAACATAATAGAGTTGACGGCAAGTTTATAACCCCACGGGAAATTTATAGCCATCTGATTAAAATTTAATCAGATGTGCTGGATGGTGACTATCTTGGATATCAGACAAAAACTGATTCTGAGGACCAGAGTTTCTCAACAACCGAGGTCAAAACCTTTTAAGGTACTCTTATGAATATTCCTGCTCAGGCCCTGCGCCACGAATATCTTCGTCATAACAAAAAGTTTCCCCATGTCTGGTGTCCGGGCTGTGGAAATGGAATCGTTATGGGTTCCCTCTTGCGTGCAATTTCAAGCCTTAAACTGGATAAGGATGAAGTTGTTCTTGTCTCCGGCATTGGTTGTTCCGGTAGGATGCCTACTTATCTTGATTTCAACACCCTTCATACAACCCATGGTCGGGCGTTGACCTTTGCCACCGGTGTTAAATTAGCCAAGCCGGAATTGAATGTGGTGGCGATCATGGGAGATGGTGATGCAACAGCCATCGGTGGTAATCATTTTATCCATGCTGCCAGACGGAACCTGAACCTTACCGCCATTATCATCAACAACTCCATATACGGTATGACCGGCGGCCAGTATTCGCCTACTACGCCTTTTGGATCCAAGTCTACCACATCCGTATACGGCCATATCGAACAGGCCTTTTCCATTGCTGAGCTGGCGGTGACTGCCGGTGCTTCTTTTGTGGCCCGGGCAACGGTCTATCATGCCGATCTTATTGATCGGCTTGTCAAACAGGCTATAACAAAACAGGGATTTGCCGTGGTAGAGGTGATTTCCAACTGTCACGTTCAATACGGCAGACGCAATAAGCTCGGTGGTGCTGTCGAGATGCTGACACGTTTTAAGGAACAATCAATTACCGTCAGCCAGGCTGCAAAGAGGAGTTCTGAAGAGCTTGAGGGAAAAACTACGATCGGGGTGCTTGCAGACCGTGAAATACCGATTTCCACAGAAGAGTACAAAAAAGTCCGTAAGCGGGCCAGGAAACTGAAGGAGAAGGTATGACTACGGAACAGAAAGATCAGGAACGGTATGAAATTCGCCTTAGCGGTTCCGGTGGCCAGGGACTTATTACTGCAGCCGTGGTTTTTGCCGAAGCTGTTGGCGTTTATGACGGAAAATATGTTTGTCAGACCCAGAGTTACGGCCCCGAAGCCCGAGGTGGCAAGTCCAAGGCAGAGGTGGTGATCAGTTCCATGCCGATTGATTATCCCAAAGCCCTTGAACTTGACCTGTTGTTGGCCATGAACCAGGCCGCATGTGATGCCTATTTCTATGATTTAAAACCAAACGGACTTCTGGTGGTCGATGGTGGGCTTGTGGAGCAGCACCCCACCAGTCGCATTATCGCCATACCTTTTACCCGAATAGCAAAAGAAGAAATTGGGCGGGAGTTGGTGGCCAATATGGTCGCACTTGGCGCAATCGGTCTGCTGTCGGGCCGGATTGATCTCGGCAATCTGGAAAGGGCCTTGCTGGCCCGGGTTCCAAAGGGAACGGAAGAAATGAACAGCAAGGCGCTGCAGTGCGGCATTGAAGAGGCTCGCAAGATCAACCTTGATGATCTGCCAAGAGCTGTGATGTCTGATGACGACGAGGTGTAACTAATGAAAGTAGTGGCATTTAACGGCAGTGCCCGCAAGGGCGGCAATACCGAGCAACTGGTCAAATATGTGTTTGAGGAGTTGGAAAAGCAAGACATTGAAACCGAGCTCGTCAATCTTTCAGGTCTTCATCCCCATGGCTGTATTGCCTGTTACCAGTGTTTTAAAAAGAAAAACCGGCGCTGTATCGTTGATGCCGACTGTATCAACGACTGCATCGAAAAGATGGACGCGGCAGACGGAATTATCCTTGCCTCGCCCACCTATTTTGCCGATCTGAGCAGTGAGCTTAAAGCCCTGATCGATCGCACCGGAATGGTGTCACGGGCCAATGGCGATATGTACCGAAGAAAAGTGGGAGCCGCTGTTGTGGCCCGTCGCCGTGGCGGTGCAATTCATGTCTTTGATTCCATCAATCATTTTTTTACCATCGGCCAGATGATTACTGTCGGAGCTTCCTACTGGAATATCGGTATCGGTAGGGAAAAAGGCGATGTTGCCGGCGATGAGGAAGGTGTTGCTACCATGCGTAACCTTGGTCAAAATATGGCATGGCTACTGAAAAAAATTAATGCAGGATAGTGCAGAAGACATAATTTTACAGTTTGAATAAAAGCTATTTTCTCCGGTTGTACTTCTTTAATACAGCGGCATCGGTTGATGCCGCTGTATTCTTTTACAACTCATCTATGCAAAATTTCTTTAGTCCCTGTGAAAAA
>JAYEKB010000010.1:0-6320 GCA_034660835.1 Thermodesulfobacteriota bacterium | reverse complement strand
ATGCGACCGCACCTGCTTTGTCGCTGCAGGAGCAGGCATAGGCAACTATCGGAGTCTGCGCTTACCTGCCTACTCCTGCGCTCAGCGCATCTGCAGCCGCCTCGACTTGTGAAATATGCGGGTTAGTACGGATGCTCTTTTTTTCAAGTACCTTCCATGTATAAGTCAATTTCACGATATTTTACCCTCTTGGCCGGCTTACTGTTGCTGGCAGGTTGTTCAGTCCCTAAGCCTGTGACCTTGATGACCACACCGGTTATTTACTCTAATGCTGCCGTTGATCCTTTTGCCCATCTCAAGCCGGAAGACAAAACCATTTCGGCGCGGGTATTTTACGCCACAAACCGTAAGCCGCAAAAATCCAGTGACGGACAACAACCATACGGCAACGGGGTCAGTAATAAATTGCATTTCGGGCAAGTTACGGTGCGCATGGGAGATAACAATAGTTCCTGGCAGGATTTGTATCTGGCCTCGATCCAGCCGGATCGTTCAACACCCGTTCCTCTTTTTCTGGAAGCAGTGAGTGAAAAAGCAACCATAGACCCGAAGGATGCCGCATCAGGGATATCGTCACTCTCTCCATCGCTGCTGGCTTTTGCAAAAGAAGTTGATGACCAGCTTGCAAAAGCCGGCGACAAAGAGATTATGATCTATGTTCATGGTGCCAAAGGCAGCTTCCGGAAATCCTCCATCGTGACTGCTGAACTGGACCATTTCACGGGCCGCGACTTTGTCAGCTTTGCCTTTGCCTGGCCCTCCCATCAGAACATTTTCACCTATGTTTTCGGCATCGATGTTCAGCGGGCATACCATTCAACCCTGTCTCTTCAGGCTGCTATAGGTTTTCTTGCACGCCATACCCAGGCCAGGCATATCAATATCATCTGCTACAGTGCCGGTGCCAGACTGACATCCAAGGCGTTGTCTGAAATGCGCAACACGCATTCAGCTCTTTCTGCTAAAGAACTGAAAAAGACATTCAAACTGGGTACGATTGTTTTTGCGGCGGCAGACGTCCCCTTGGACGTTTTTCTGGATCAGCTTCCCGCCATTGGTGAGATGGCACAAAACATCGTAGTAACCGTGTCCGACGATGATAATGTTTTACGGACGGCCAGCTGGGTCATGGGCGGCAGCGAACGAATTGGCTCGGAAGAGGCGGAGACCAGGGAAGAAGCATTTGTATTGGCCAATAACATCAATAACTTTGAAATTATTGATCTTTCGCATGGTAAGGGAAAGCGAGGCTTTGACATTACCGGGCATCATTACTGGTATCGTCACCCCTGGGCCAGCAGTGATATTGTTTTTCTTCTGCGAACAGACCTGCCTGCCCATCAACGTGGCCTTGAGCCCTCAAATCTTGAACGTGTCTGGTATCTCAGTCATGATTACCCGGAACGGGTACGCCGGGCTGCAGAAAAAGAGCTGGAAGGCCAGTGGTGAGTCTGGCAAAGACTCTGCTCTCCATACTTTTTCCCTGCCTGCTTCTTATGAACTCTGCCTGTGCAATGAAGAGTCAACCCGAAATCAGAGGCAACCCGGACGCAACGGAGTGCGTGGTGCTCCTGCACGGACTTGCGCGAACATATAACTCCATGAATACGATGGAGAAAGCCCTTGGCCAAGCCGGATATCAAACCGTCAATCTGGACTATCCCTCCCGCATAAAACCAATCGAGACCATTGCAGAAGAAGAGTTTGCCCAGTCCATACAACTCTGTGAACAGGCAGGAGCGCAGAAAATCCATTTTGTCACCCATTCACTGGGTGGTATCGTGGTGCGGCATGCCATGGCCAGGCAAAGACCTGAAAACCTTGGTCGGGTGGTCATGCTCAGTCCACCCAATAAGGGCAGTTTTGTTACCGATAAGCTAAAAAACCAGTGGTTGTATAAGTGGCTTAACGGACCGGCAGGTCAGGATCTGGGCACGGAGGAAGATTCTCTGCCTAACCTGCTTGGGCCTGTTGACTACGAGGTCGGGGTCATTACCGGCAATCGGCACTGGTTCTTTGATGCCTGGTTTTCCTCATTCAGTCCCGGAGAGCATGACGGCAAGGTCTCTGTGGAGGGAGCAAGGGTAGAGGGTATGGCCGATTTCCTGGTAGTGCCGGAAACACATCCCTTTATTATGAATGCAGATAAAGTTATTGAGGAAACCATTTATTTCTTACGCCACGGTACATTCAGCCAACCATGACAAGCTTCCGGGTGGGTTAAAATATTTAGCTGGGAGCGACTATTTTTTCCACAAAACGCCAGGAGTGGATATCGCGTTGCAGCAGGTGCTGGGAGTAGCGGTAGAGTACTCGCAGGGTTTCCTGTGCCGCTTTATAGGGCATCTGCAGCCGTTCAAGTCGCTGGATATTCAGTTGCTGGGCTGTTTGCAGGAATTTGATGGTCTGGAGGGACAGACTGAAATTGGAGTTCTGCACCTTGCTGTTGCAGCGGTTACAGACCAGAGAGCCGTTTGCCGGTTGAAGGGCAAAGGATCGACTGTTATTGACAGGCTGTCTGCAGGAACTGCAGCAACTCAGCTCAGGCTGGTATCCGGTGGCGCTGAGCAGGCGAAGATGGAACAGGGCAACAACCTGCAGCGGCGGAGCTCCCTGGTTAATTGATGTGAGCAGCCAGAGGAACAGTGAAAAAATTTCCGGGTCCGGATCCTGTTCACCGGTAAAACGAAATATCAGCTCACAGGCCAGCATGGCCACTACATAACACTCATGTATGGTTCGCAGTGAGAGAAAAGAATTTTCGAGTTCGGCTTCGCTGAGAAAGTACAACCCCCCGTTTCGGGCCGGTCGGTAGGTGATACCCAGCAGGGAGAATTCTTCCAGCTTATTCACAAAACGCTGCTTGGAACGTTTTGCACCCTTGGCTATGGAGGTCACCCTTCCGATATCCGGGCTGTAGAAGGTGACGATCTTATCGGATTCACCATGGTCGGAAATTTTGAGAACAAGTCCAGGGGTATGGCAGGCGGGCATGTTCAGTTTTTTGGCGTTGTGTTCGGACTGGTGTGAACGGGACTCTCAGTCGGCAATACATTAGCGGTATTGCTTGCAGTCACTGCCCTGCCGTTCTGTTCCCGAGTTGTTATCACGGCTGGTTGCATTTAAGAAGAAACAACAATGTTGGACGCCACCTTCCCGGATCCAGGCGTCACAGTTCCGATATGCGGAGGAGTTGTTGGCTGGGCCCCCTTGTCCAGGAAGTAGGCAAAGGGACTCCAGCCGGTGTACAGGCAAAAAGCGGTAAAAGAGACAACGATCAACAGGAGCAGGATGGATGCAATCGTTGCCGAAGAGACACGGGAAGGTTCGGCAAGCTTTTTCGGGCTCAGTGAGTGACCGGCCCCTCCCGGCCTGTGTTTCTTCCTCCTGGGTTGACTCTGGTCACGTTCCTGGAGAAAGATCCTTGCCGCCTCTGCACCATCTATGCCCAGAAAATTGCCATAGATGGTGATCAGGCCGCGGATAAAAGTGTCTGCAGGCAGCTGATCATAGTTTTCACCTTCAATAGCCTTCAGGTTGGAAGAAGAGATATGTGTTTCCTCGGAAACCTCATGAATGCTCAATCCTTTTTGATCGCGCAGGAGCTGCAACCGAACACCGATAGGGCTATCCTGAACATCAAATTCTTCCGTTTCAGAGTCTTGTATATCAGGCGTGCTCATGTACTTGAGTGTATCTAAAAGTTGTAGGTAGCTGTCGTATTAGAGAATTTTAATATATGCCTGGCTGCGAATTTCCTTAAGCCAAGAATCATAACGCTTCTCCATCTCCTGCTGATACAAGGTGCTGCGGATTTCTTCCTTAACCGACTCGTAGGGAACCTTGGTGATAATCTTTCCTTCCTGACTGGACAGGAGTTTGAAAAGCATATATCCGTTGGGACTTTCTACAACAGAACTGATTTCGCCGGGCTTGAGCGACGTGACTGCGTCCCGCATATACTCAGCCATTTCATCTTTCTGGAAAGCACCGATATCGCCACCGTCAACGGCCGAAGGCAGATCTGAATACTGGCGGGCCAGTTGTTTGAAGTCCTGGCCACCCATGGCCAGGCTAAGAATCCGTTCTGTTTTTTTTGCAGCAGCTTTTCTCGCCTCTGCAAGGTCGGCCGGCATTCCTTCCGTGTTCAGAGTAACGCCGATCTGCAGGATGTAATAGCCGCCCGCCTCTACCTGCTCTGTATAGTGCTGGTCGTAATAGTCTAAAATATGTTCTTCCGGAATGACGACCTTGGAGCGTACCTCATAGTTGATCAGCTTGGAACTTAAGATCTGGTCCCGAAGATTTTCACGGTACTGTTGCTCATCCACACCCATCCTGGCTAACTCGGACTTAAACTGCTCTTTGGTGGTACTATTACGTTCCAGGATCTGTGCTAAAGCCCGGTCTACATCTTCATCTGAAACCGAGATGTGCATTTGCTCTGCCTGCTGAACAAGCAGTTTTTTTTCTATCATTTTTTCAAGAACGGTCTGCCTGGCCTGCTTCAGGGCCTCGGCAAGATGCTCCGGCGGAACCTCTTCGGCTGCCCGTTGAAAAATGGGTTTGCCGGCTTCATTTACCTCTGAAAGAGTGATAACGTCGTCGTTGACTACAGCTACACAGGAATCGATGATATTGGCCTGGACAAAAGAAACCTGTACAACCAGCAGGAAAAAAAGAAGCACCAGGATGTTACGTATGTTCATAATGTTCCAGTATTATTTTCGTTACAGGAAAAAGAGGAGGCCACTGGCCGATGGTCGTGCTGCAGATCGATTCCCCGTTTACGTTAAGTAGTGGAAGTATAAAGAATCCGAAAAGTAATTCTTCAAGATGAGATTCACGTTCAAGCAGGATTGCTTTTTTGACATTTGCTGCAACCGGCCATCCTCCTTGATCCTGCAGCATGTAAAATCCATTCCGTCCCCGGGCAAAAAAAAATCCTTCCCATCAAATGGGAACATACACTCGCTTAAAAGTTACTCCGATAAATATTTAAACAAACTCTTTTATCTACTCGGACTGGTGTAAATACGCAATGATTTTCAGGGTAGCAGATGGGAGTTAAAGGGAAAGTGAATATCACGACACAAGCATCTGCAAACGATAATTTCGCTGTTGCTGAGCTTCTGTCTTCACCCTTGGGCCTTGCTTTTTGTTGACAGAGTCTTATTCATAAGTATAAAAAGAATCTCATCTGAAAAACAGAAGATTCATAATCGCCGAAACAAGCATGTTACTCAAAAAGAGCAGGAGAATAAATGAGAAAAATAATACCAAAAATATTAGCCCCCCTGATTGCGCTCTTGCTGCTGGGCAGCAGTGCAGTTGTAGCTGCAGTATCTATGCCGGAATTTTCGCTGCCTTCGGTTGTTGACGGTAAAACCGTTACCAGTGCTGCCTTTAAGGACAAGGTGTTGCTGATTACCTTTTTTGCAACCTGGTGCCCTCCCTGCAGACAGGAAATTCCGACCTTGAAGAAACTCCAGACGGAACTGGGACCCCAGGGTTTTTCCGTGCTGGGCCTCTCTGTTGATGAAGGTGGACCAAAAATTGTTGCCAAGCTGGTCAAGAGAGAAAAAATCAACTATCCCGTACTGATGGCAAACCGTTCAACTGCAGATAACTTTGGCGGTATTGCCGGTATCCCTACCTCTTTTCTGGTCAATCGGCAGGGACATGTAGTTAAAAAGTATCCAGGTTATATTCCACATAAACTTCTCGAACGTGACATCAAAGCTTTTTTAAAATAGCCTCTCTTGGGTGGCACGATGTGGCATTTTTTTTCGTGTTGACAAGATGTTGTGAATCTTTTATGTTGCAAAAATAATAAAGTGGTTAAGGTTGAAAGCATATTAAGATCCAATTTGAAAGGAGAATGTCATGAAAAAAATCGTAACTGTTGTAATGGTAGCAGCTTTCGCACTGAGTGCGGGAACTGCTCTGGCTGCTTCTGAGAAATGTACTGTTGATGCTGTTGACGGCGACAAGGTCACCATGACCTGCAAGGGCAGCAAGATGAAAGCCGGTGACGCTGTAAAAGTTAAAGGCGCCAAGAAAAAAGCTATCGAGGGTTGCTAAGACCAACTGATAACTTTTGACTGTTGCAAAAAAGCCGGTGGCGTGTAAATGCCACCGGCTTTTTGTTTTTACACGGTTTTTACCTTTCCATCCCCTGCCTTGTTTTGCCTAGCCCGCATATTTCACAAGTCGAGGCGGCTGCAGATGCGCTGAGCGCAGGAGTAGGCAGGTAAGCGCAGACTCCGATAGTTGCCTATGCCTGCTCCTGCAGCGACAAAGCAGGTGCGGTCGCATCG
>JAYEKB010000009.1:0-22389 GCA_034660835.1 Thermodesulfobacteriota bacterium | reverse complement strand
TGCGACCGCACCTGCTTTGTCGCTGCAGGAGCAGGCATAGGCAACTATCGGAGTCTGCGCTTACCTGCCTACTCCTGCGCTCAGCGCATCTGCAGCCGCCTCGACTTGTGAAATATGCGGGTTAGTTGTTTTCCTGTTCATCCCGGATCATTTTGCGAAAATTGAACCAGATATCTGCAATTCCCACTATGGCCAGCAGGAGCAATCCGTAACTCTGGACTGCAAGAAGAACATATAATATAATTCGTAAATAACGCGGCACCTTCCAGCGATCAAGGAAATGGAGAAAAACAGCCATTCCCTGAAAAAAGTACAGCATCACTGAAATAATCACCAGGCTGTAGCCTACATTTTTTACTACACCACTGCCAAGCAGCGACAGTGCTGCAGCAGCAATGAGCAGCCAGATCAGTTTATCCGGCAACTGCCAGCTACTGTATCTTGGCCAGGCAGCCTTTTCAGGTAGAAGCCGGAGTAACAGTGTGTTACCGATAACCTGATTCAGCCAGACCGTCATGATTACCAGTCCGGCAAGAAACCCGGGCAATACCCTGGGTAAAAACTCGCGAATTCCTGTTACAATCTGCTCCAGACTATACAACATATCTGCAGACAGGTCTGAGCTGTTGCGGTAGATCTCAATAATCCGGCCAAAGGAATCATCCAGCATAGCAAGCAGACTTGCATATGGATTTATTCCTGCAAAGATGCCGTACACAGCCCAGAAAATAAACCAGCTCAGTCCCAGGGTGACGATACCCTTTGCACCTGCCGTAGCAGGGTCTTCTCTACGCTGGGCACTGCGATATAAGCTGTAGCCCAAAGGCAGCATGGCCAGGGCAAAAACAATGAGTACGAGCTGATTTAAAAGCAGTGCCCCGCCGGCAGCAAGCAGCAAGCCGTTACATATCTGCAGAAATGCCTTCCTGTCATCGGCCGTGGTCTGAAATAGAAAAAAAATCGGAACTGCAAGTAGCCCGTTCATCCAGCCAAACAGGGATGGTATTGCAACCGGCAGAAAAAAAGCGGCAGTAATCAGCAGAGCCTGCGGACAGAAAAAAGCTGCTCCCCGCTGTTGACCGTTATCAGGCCACACTATCTTTAGCCGGTTGCTGTCTAATTCTTAGTACTGAGTCGGGCCGGTGTAGGGTAGCAGGGCGAGATGACGGGCACGTTTAATGGCCTCGGTCACCTGGCGCTGATGACTTGCACAGGTTCCGTAAATACGCTTGGGGATAATCTTGCCACGCTCGGTAACAAAATTTCTCAAGGTTTTGACATCCTTGTAATCCATAACCAGTTCTTTATCAGTACATAACCGGCACACCTTTCGACGGGAAAATACTCTTTTACGTGGAGGCATAATAAAATTCCTTATATTAAAAAATTGTAAATCCGGTTCAGGACTGTTTTTCTGATTCTTCGGTTTTGTCGGCAGCAGTATCCTCGACAGCAGTATCCTCGACAGCCTTATCCTCGGTAGCTTCAGCCTCTACCGTTTCAGCAGACGTTTTCTCAGATTTTTCGGTTGTATCGGCAGCAGTTTTTTTGGAGTCTGTTTCCTTGGCAGCTGTTTCCTCGGTACCTTCTGTTTCTGTCTTTTCAGCAGACTCAGCTTCTGCCGCCTGAGTTGCTATCTGCTCTTTAATCGTGTCAATACCCGCTTCATCGATGGCATCAGCTAACTTAATGGTCAGGTACCGGAGCAGACGGTCGTCAATGCGAAAGATACGCTCAATTTCGGCTACTGTGGTTCCATGTGCAGCATAGTTAATGTTAACATAGTAACCTTGCGTTTCTTTTTTGATTTCATAAGCAAGAGTTTTGATGCCCCAACGGTCAATATCTATGATGGAGCCGTCGTCATCGGTAACAATGGCGTTGGTACGCTCGATGATTTCGGTAAACTGGTCTTCGCCCAGGTTTGGACGCAGAATGTACGTGGTTTCGTAATGACGCATGATTCCTCCTCGTGGTCATAAAGGCCCTCGCTTCTATCCTGTCATGGAGAGCGAGAAGGTTAATTTGTTGAAACAGTGTATGTAACATTGCCTTAATGGCAGTGTCAATAAAAATAAAGTTCTAACGCAACAGTCTTTGGAAAAATGATGAATTGTAGTTATTCAGGCTCAAATTGAGAACTGGAGTGACCAAGATGTTATCAACACCGTCGCGAACACATACAGCAGGGATATTGGGACAAAAATAATAAAAGATGCAGTGTCAAGTTATTAATCTTTTGACTTTTCTTCTTTCTTAATCCGTTCCCATTGGGCTCTCAGTTCATCTTCACTGCAGTTTTTATGTTGTTCAAATACATGAGGATGCCTGCGAATCATTTTTTCACAGATAGAATTCAGTACGTCATCTGCGGAAAATTCTTCCCGCTCTTCAAATAATGTTGTGAGCAGGGCCAGAATAAAGTAAAGATCACCAGTTTCCTCACAGATATGTTTTGCATTGTTCTGTTCAATAGCTTCGGCCAGTTCCCGTGTTTCTTCAAGCAGGTATTTTTTCAGGCTCTCCGGTGTTTGTTTCCGGTCCCATGGACAGCCGTGACTGCCGCGCAAGGTTTTTACAATAAAGCCAAGCCGTTGGAATGGAACAACATACTGCTCATTTTCAGGTATAGTACTCATCTTTGGGCCTGTTGTTGATGGTATGGATTTTTATACTGATACCCATGAAACAGGATAAGATTGTAGAGAGATTTTAACAGGAGATGTATAATGGCTGAGAAGGTTGTTTTTTTCAAGCGATATCCTTTTACTCCGGGAAGGAAATTGCATATTGAAGACGGTCCCCGCAAAGGTGACTGGGTTGTGACTGCGGTTGATGAAAAGAAAGTGGCTCTTCGTTGCCCGGTATCCGGGGTAGAGGTGTTCTGGGATCGTTTCTGTTATTTTGTTGAAGAAAGGGACGCTGAATTTCCGGCAATAGAAGAGTAAAACAGCCTGCTGCACCGAAACCGGCCATTCCCTCAAGTTGGAGGGAAAGCCGAATGAATGGTTTTGGCCGGTATTACGTATTGATACCAACCAGGGTAACGGTATACACGATCACCTGTCCGGCAAGGGGATGATTGTAGTCAACCGTGACCGTCTCGTCATCTACTGAGACGACCATGGCCGGAATTTTGTGGTCCTCTCCGTCTTTTTGCATGGTCAATGTCAGTATCATCCCGGGCTTTAGTTCGTTTTTTCCCTTGAAACCTGCAAGGGGAACTTCCTGAACCAATTCTTGTATGTGATGACCGTAGGCATCTTCGGGTTGGATGTTTACCCTCCTGGTTTCACCAGGTTCCATTCCAAACAGACAGGCTTCAACAGCTTTGAACAGTTTTCCACCTCCAATGGACAGTGTTATGGGTTTATCTTCCTGACTTTTATCGATTAATTCGCCGTTTTCAAGGGTTGCTGTATAGGCTATTGTTACGGTATCGGTTAAGGCAACTGGGCACATGGCGGCTCCTCTATTGTTTTGACCTGAATTATGCAGTCGTGTGAACTAAAGGTGCCACTCTATAAAAATAATATTAATTTGACAACTCTGCATTACACTTTGCTGTACGCAGAACTTGACAAAGAGTGTTTGAAGTCATAAATGTGACATTTCTGCCATTAACGGAGATCCGTTTTATAGAACTTGAATGCGCAAAGCATCATGAAAAAATGAACTCTGAGCAGGCTGAATGCCGCCATCCTGGTGAATACTGCAAATACAGACATCATGCGATTCACCTTACAGGACGTGAAAACAGGCGCGATGGTGCCGATGCGCCGGTACAAGATAATAACAAAGACAAAGACAAGATGAAGGAGTGACTTCTCTGATGGTGAAACTTGATTTTGCAAAATCAGCGGATGGATTATTACCTGCAATTGTTCAGGATGCAGAAACCGGAGATGTTTTGATGTTAGCCTATATAAACAAGGAATCCTGGGGTAAGACTTTAGAGACCGGTAAAGCTCATTTCTGGAGCCGATCGCGCAATAAGTTGTGGCTTAAGGGTGAGTCTTCGGGCAATGTACAGCTTGTGAAGGACATCTTTGTTGATTGCGACCAGGATACGGTAGTCTTCAAAGTTGAGCAGTTGGGTGGAGCTGCCTGTCATAAGGGATATAGCAGCTGTTTTTATCGTCGTGTGGCTGATGGTGAACTGGAAGTACTGGGTGAGCCTGTATTTGATCCTGCAAAGGTGTACGGTTAAGATGTAAGTCGTCACAGGCACCCCATCTTCACGCAGGTAAGCATAGACTCCGAAGCTGGAGACCTGTGACAGCTTACAATTTGGTGTCATGTGTTAATGCATAACTATACCTGTGAATGGGTTGTTAGCCTGTTATTATTCAATAATGTTTAACGTTAGCTTTGTATATTTTATAGCTGTAATATTGAGGTTATTATGAGTGTATTAAAGGTGGGGATACCCAAGGGCAGTCTGGAAAAGGCAACCATTGAACTGTTTGAAAAATCAGGCTGGAAAATCAGGATGATGTCCAGGAATTATTTTCCTGAAATTGATGATCCGGAGTTATCTGTTTCCATCTGCCGCCCCCAGGAGATGTCCCGCTATATCGAGGACGGCATGCTGGATGCCGGTATAACCGGCAAGGACTGGACCTTGGAGAATGGTTCCGAGGTGGAGGTGATTGAAGAACTGATCTACTCAAAGGTGAGTAAAAAGCCCACCAGGTGGGTGATTGCCGTACCAGGTGATTCTGATATCACCCGGATTGAGGATCTGGAAGGCAAGAGAATCTCCACTGAACTCGTCAATGTCACCCGTAGATTTTTTGCAGAACGGGGTATAAATGTCGACATTTCTTTTTCCTGGGGTGCAACCGAAGCCAAGGCGGTATCCGGCCTGGCTGATGCTATTGTTGAAGTCACTGAGACCGAAGCTACCATCCGGGCGCATGGACTTCGTATTATCCATGAATTGATGCAGTCAAACACCCAGCTGATTGCCGGCAAACAGGCCATTGCCGACCCCTGGAAAAAAGAAAAGATAGACCATATTGCCATGCTTCTGCAGGGGGCACTGCGTGCTGATAAGATCGTTGGCCTTAAGATGAATGTGCCTGAGGAACGATTTGAAAAAATTCTTGATCTCCTGCCCAGTGTAACAGCCCCTACTGTTGCTCAACTGTACAAACAGCCCTGGTTTTCAGTAGAAACCGTCATTTCGGAGCATCAGGTACGTGATCTGATCCCAAAGCTGAAAAAGATCGGAGCTGAGGGCATTATCGAATACTCACTAAACAAGGTTATTTGAAGGGGAAAAGTGTGGAAGATGGAGGGTACGAGGCAGAAGGGAGTATTTTCCTTTTACCTCTCACCTCAAACCTTCTACCTAAAAAGAAATGATAAATTTTACACAAGTCAAATTCCTGGACTCGGTCTACAGCCTGAAACAGCTGCCCGAACCCATCTATCCCGAAATTGCTTTTGCCGGTCGCTCCAATGTGGGAAAATCCAGCCTGATCAATACGCTGGTTGGACGCAGGAATCTGGTCAAGACAAGCTCGAAACCCGGCAAGACTCAGAGCCTGAACTTTTTTGAAGTGGATGGAGGGCTGTTCCTGGTTGATTTACCCGGCTATGGCTTTGCCAGGGTAGCGCAAAATATTCGTGCTGCCTGGCAACAGTTGATTACCAACTATCTGGAAAGTCGAGAGACGTTGGTCTGTGTGGTGGTAATTATTGATCTGCGTCATGAACTAAAACGTCAGGACCGGGAATTGATTGACTGGTTGGAATTTAATGGTCTGGTGTCTCTTCCTGTCTACACCAAGGCCGATAAGATGTCTAAAAATAAACAGATAAAAAATGCAGCCGCCTTGGATGCAGCTCTTACCATCCGGCCTGAAGAACGGTTGTTGTTTTCCTCTAAGACAGGGCAGGGGCGTGAAGAGTTGCGCAACAGGCTTGCATTATATGGTCAAAGTTGTTAAATATCGAATTTCGTGTTGCAGTTTGAGGTTTTTTGGTTAACTGAAATAGCCCTTTGGAACATCTTTAAAAACCGAAATGAGATTATAAAGGGCAGCAAAAAGGAGGTGAGATCTGATGTCACTTCGAACAGATTGGCCCTGTTGGGAAATCATGAAATGTGACCCTGAACAGGCACAAAAATGTCCGGCATATACTGCTTCCATGCCATGCTGGGAAGCGATGCGCAAACTTGATGTGTGTTCGTTTAACATCTGTAAGGATTGCCTGGTCTATATTTCCAAGCAACAGAATTCTATTTTCAGTAAAGAAGAGATTTTGAGCATCATGTGTCAAAAAGGTATTGATGTCACCGGTCATCACCGCTGTCCCGGATTCCGTGCTGCCGGAGACGAGGCCTGACAGGCAAAACTTACTCATTGTTCTCCTCAAGTAGAAAAAGGGAAGGGACCATTAAAATCACCTTCCCCTTTTTTCCCTTCTACCTATTACCTTTCACCTAATACCTTATCCACTACTGATCCGATTTCAGCACCGACAGGAATGCCCGTTGCGGAATGTCCACGTTACCAACGGTTTTCATCCGTTTCTTGCCCGCTTTTTGTTTTTCCAGCAGCTTGCGCTTTCTTGAAATATCACCGCCGTAACATTTTGCGGTTACATCCTTGCGAAGGGCCGAAATATTGGTTCTGGCAACAATGCTGCCGCCGATTGCGGCCTGAATCGCAATCTTGAACATCTGGCGCGGAATCTCTTCTTTCAGACTCTCACAAGCCTTGAGGCCACGCTCACGGGCTCGTTGCCTGTGGGTAAGTTGCGACAGAGCATCAACCTGTTCGCTGTTGACCAGGATATCGAGTTTGACCAGGTCACTTGTGCGGTATTCAATCAGCTCATAATCAAAAGAACCATATCCTTGAGTCACTGATTTCAGTTTATCATAAAAATCATAGATGACCTCTGCCAGGGGCAGTTCGCAGGTAAACTCGATGCGGCCCGGCATGGGATAATGATAGTTGGTGTTTTCACCGCGCCTGTCCATGCACAGGGACATGACCGCGCCCATATAACGTTCGGGTATAAGTATGGTCGCCTTGATAAAAGGCTCCTCAATATGTTCAATGGAACCGGGGTCGGGAAAGTATGATGGATTGTCTACCTCAAGTTTCGAACCGTCTTGAAGGTAGATCAAATATTTGACTGACGGGACGGTCAGGATAAGTGAAATATCGAATTCCCGTTCCAGCCGTTCCTGGACAACTTCCAGGTGCAGGAGACCCAGAAAACCACAACGGTAACCAAAGCCAAGCGCGGCTGATGAATCTTTTTGAAAGATCAGGGCGGCATCGTTGAGTTTAAGTTTTTCCAGGGCTGAACCCAGATCCTCATAGTCATCGGATGAAATTGGATAGATGGAAGAGAAAACAACCTGCTGGATCTCTTTGAATCCCGGCAAAGGAGCGGCGCAGGGATTGTCTTTCAGAGTGATGGTATCACCGGGTTTGGTATCGGAAACCGTTTTTACACCTGCAATGATATAGCCGATCTGGCCCGCTGAAAGAGATTTCTCAGGTTCCCGGGTCAGCCGGAACATGCCGACTTCTTCAACCCGGTACTCGGACTTGTTGTGCATGAAAAAAATGTGATCACCGGGTCTGATGGTGCCGTTTATAAGGCGTACTGAAATAACGGTTCCCCTGTACGGATCATAGTTAGCATCAAAAATCAGTGCTTCCAGGGGAAGATCAGGATCACCTTCGGGCGGGGGGAGATGGTTGACAATGGCCTCAAGGATTCCTACAACACCTTCACCGGTTTTGGCAGAACATTGCTGGATAACCTCACTGTCCAGGCCAAGATCTTCCTCAATTTCCATGGCAACCTTTTCAGGTTCTGCGGCAGGCAAGTCGATTTTGTTGATAACCGGGATAATTTCCAGATCGTTTTCCATGGCTAAGTAGAGGTTGGCAAGGGTTTGTGCCTCAATACCCTGGGCCGCGTCAATGAGCAGCAGTGCACCTTCACAGGAGGACAGGGCTCTGGACACCTCGTAGCTGAAATCAACATGGCCGGGGGTGTCAACCAGGTTCAGAAAATATTGCTGCCCGTCTTTAGCCCTGTACGGCAGGCAAACGGTCTGGCTTTTGATGGTAATCCCCCGTTCACGTTCGATATCCATGTTGTCCAGCAGCTGGTCTTTAAACTCACGGTCTGTAACCAGGCCGCAGAGTTGGATCATGCGGTCCGACAGGGTGGATTTGCCGTGATCAATGTGGGCGATCACGCTGAAGTTTCGTATATTTTTCATTTTGGATCAGTGTCTCATAACTAATTAGCTTTGCTTGACCGAGAAGTGATAGCATATACAGGGTTAAATTAAAACTCTTTCAAGGAACCGAATCCATACTTTCTTCTGAAAAGTATTCTCAGTATTCCCGATTTTCCTTCTTATTGGAGTGAACTTTTTGCAATAATAGAGTATAATAATAAATTAATGTTTTGTATGGCAATAGAAAACCAGGGGGTTGGGAACCGGACCATTGGGAATCCTTTTTTATGAGTAAGAAAAAATTAAAAAAAAATCAGGATCCTATTGATCAGCATTTTCATCCGCTTGTGGTTACTTCAACGGATGAAAATTTACCGGCTGTCAGTAATCCTGCCTTGCATCGTTACCTCCAGGAGATCAGTCAATATGAGCTGCTCAGCCGGGAGGAGGCTGAAGAACTGGCTACCCGCTTTCAGGAATCCGGCGACCCTGAAGCTGCCTACCGTCTGGTATCTTCCAACCTACGGTTAGTTGTCAAGGTAGCCATGGACTTCCAGAAGTACTGGATGCAGAATTTCATGGACCTGATTCAGGAAGGCAACGTAGGGCTGGTTCAGGCAACCAAGAAATTTGATCCCTACCGGGGGGTTAAGTTTTCTTATTATGCCGCCTACTGGATTCGTGCCTATATCCTGAAATTTATCATGGATAACTGGCGGCTGGTGAAAATCGGTACAACCCAGGCACAACGCAAGCTTTTTTTCAGCTTGAATAAAGAAAAAAAGCTGTTAGAGGCTCAAGGGTTTAAGCCTGATGTTAAACTACTGGCCGAGCGACTCAACGTCAAGGAAAGTGAAGTCGTTGAAATGGGCCAGCGCATGGATAACTGGGATGTTTCCCTGGAAGCGCCGGTGCGCAGCGATTCCGAAGATGAACAGAAAAGTTTTCTGCCCCAGGAAGGTCCCGGAATCGAAGATATAGTAGCAGGTCAGGAAATGCGTGATCGACTGGCCGAAGTACTGGCCGGTGTTGAAAATAAACTCAATGACAAGGAAAAGGTCATCCTTACCAAACGACTGCTCAGCGATGAACCCCAGACCCTGCAAACCATTGCCGACCAGTTTGGTATCTCCCGGGAGCGGGTACGCCAGATAGAATCAAATTTGTTGAAAAAATTAAAGAAATTATTTGAAAAAGAATTACCTGATATTCAGGATTTTCTCAGTTCCGAGCGGATTGTACCTGCAACCGGTTCAGCTAAATCCTGATTTCCATATTGAGTAAGGATCAGGGGTGGCATCCCCGACCACTTACTAATTTCGAGCTAATGAAAATACTTGATTGTGTACCTGTGATTAGTTACCAGGTTGTTGTATTATACGAGGCTTCATGAACGTCCCCCTTCTTGATCTGCAGCCGCAGATGACTCGTTTTCGCGAGGAAATTCTTCAGGCTGTAACAGATGTTATTGACTCAACCCGTTATATTCTGGGGCCAAGAGTTACTGAACTTGAACAGGAGATCGCTGACTACTGTGGTGTGAGCGCATCGGTTGGTGTCTCCAGTGGTACCGATGCCCTTTTGGTCAGCCTGATGGCATTGGAAATAGGACAGGGAGATCTTGTCCTGACTACGCCTTATACTTTTTTTGCCACCATGGGATCAATCGTCCGGGTTGGCGCTCTGCCGCTCTTTGCCGATGTTGATGAGCAGAGTCTCAATATTGATCCTGACAGGATGGCGGAACTTCTGGAAGCAGACCAACGGGGTGAGCGTAGAATCAAGGCAATCATGCCTGTTCATTTGTATGGACAGTGTGCTGACATGGCCGGAATAATGGACCTGGCTGTTCAATACGATATCCCTGTAATTGAGGATGCAGCCCAGGCTATTGGCGCTGAGTTCCCCTTTGCCGGCAAGGATGGTTGTGTACAATGGAAACGGGCAGGTTCCATGGGGATTGCCGGTTGTTTTTCTTTTTTCCCCTCAAAGAATCTCGGCAGTGTCGGTGATGGAGGTATAGTTACCACCTCTGATCCTGATTTTGCCGAACGGTTGCGCTGCTATCGCAATCATGGCGCTGAACCAAAGTATTACCATTCCCATATAGGCGGCAATTTTCGGTTGGATCCGATTCAGGCATCCGTGCTCAGCATTAAACTGCCTCATCTTGCGCAGTGGCATCAGCAGCGCAGGGCGAATAGTGCAGTGTATCACAATCTGTTCCAACAGGCTGGACTTATTGGTAATCCTGTTGTTCTGCCGGTACCGGTGTATCGTAACGCTGCCGACGCCGGGGCTCATGATTTTCATATCTATAACCAGTATGTCATCCGGGTTCCCCGTCGTGACGATCTGCGTGAGTTCTTGCAAAGCCAATCAATCGGATGCGAAGTGTACTATCCGGTCTGTCTGCACAAGCAGCAATGCCTGGCAAAATATGGCTATGGTGACTTATCCTTTCCGGTGGCGGAACAGGCCGCACGAGATTCTCTGGCACTGCCCATTTACCCCGAACTCAGTGACGAGCAGCAAACATATGTGGTGGAAACCATAGCCCGTTTTTATCGCTCATGAACCGCCTACGCTGATTTTTTTATGAAAAGATTAATGTATATATTCCTGTCGGCAACCCTTTTGCTGATGCTGTCTATGCCGCTGTCAGTCTTAGGTGTGGAATGTGATCAAAACGTACTCGATTTTGGCTCAGGACAGGTTCCCTATCATTTTATTACCTACCAGGACGATCTGGCACCTGAGTGGAAAAAGATATGGGACCAGGCCAGATCACTCTATAAACAGAAAAAATTTGAACAGGCTCAGGTCCAGTATGAGCTGTTGCTGGCCAGAAAAGAAAATGTCGATCAGGTTCGCTGGGAATACGTATCCACCTTGATATGTCTGGAGCAGTGGCAGAAAGCCGAGACGGAACTTGGCATGTTAATCAATCATGATCCTGACCGCCCGGAATACCAGCTGGCCGAGGCTGAAATCGCTTTGGGCAGTGGAGATTTCAGCAGTGCTGTGGAAGTATATGCACCGCTCTATGAGCAGTGTCTCGTGAGTGGCTTCAATGATGATACGGTTCAGATCCTGACCGGTTATATTGCCGCGCTTGAAGGATTGGGGAGGGTTGAAGTTCTTACCCCACTCATGGAACAGCTCATCAGGCTGCGGCCTGATGATTATGAACTTCAGAAAAGAAGTGCTGATATTGCCATCAAAAACAACCAGCCCCAGAGAGCATTGGTCATTCTTCGCACTCTTGTACAGCGCAACCAGGAGGATTCTGAAGTATTGCAGTCGCTTGCCCGGATCCAGATGTCTCTGGGAAACAGGATTGAAGCTGCGTTGTACTGGCAGCAGGTTCTTGGTCTACAGGGTGAATGCAGGGAAGCTCATGAGCAGTTGATCGGTTACTACCATTGGCTGGAAAACCCGGCAATGGAACTGAAGCATGTTAAGTCACTGCTCTCGATTATGCCCGATGACAGCAACCTTCTTGAACGGGCCGGCCGGCTGCAGCTTGCTCTGGATCGTCCGGATCGAGCCCTGGAATACTATGACATTCTGCTCAGCCGGCAGCCCGGCAACAGGGTGATTGAACAGCTGAAACAACAGGCATTGCGTGAGTTTGCCGGTAAATTGCTTATCCTTGTAGAAAATAACGGGCTAAGTATGCTCTGGCAGGATCTGGCACAAGTAACTACCGACCATGCCGGAGTGTACCTGGCCATGGCTGACATGCTGCGTGAACAGGGCAGGCCTGATAAACTCATCGAAGTCCTGCTTGTTATCCATCATGAGATCCCCGGTGATGCCGTGATACGTAATGAACTTGCAGCTCTGCTCAAAGAGCAGGGCAGGGCTAATATTCTTGCATCTTCCCGGGACGCTGACACCCGGGATCCCGTCATTTTGCCGCAGTAAGCCTGCCGCGTTTATTTCTTTTCAAACAAACAACATTTTTTTTATATATTTATATTGGAGGAACGATAAATGGTAGAACGTATTCCCATGTCCAATAAAGGACACCTGCAGCTGAAGGATGAACTTGATCAGCTGGAAAGGGTAGAGCGGCACGAGGTGGTCAAGGCCATTGAGGTTGCCCGTGCCCATGGAGATCTGAGTGAAAATGCCGAGTATCATGCGGCCAAGGAACGCCAGGGCATGATTGAAGGGCGAATCATGGAGCTTAAAGATAAACTGGGGCGGGCTGAGGTGATTGACTGTGCAAAAGTGGCTTCTGAACGAGGGGTCTTTGGAACCGTTGTTACCCTGATGGATATGGATACCGATGAAGAGGTGACCTACCAACTGTTAGGTCCGGAAGAGGCGGACGTAAAAAAAGGCTCTATCTCGGTTCTATCACCTTTGGGACGATCAATTCTCGGAAAGGAAGTAGGAGATGAGGTTGTGACCAGGACTCCGGGTGGAGTCAGGGAATTTGAAGTTGTCGAAATTCAGTCCGGAACAGTAAGTTGAAATGAAACTCTATTTTCCCCTGGTCATACTTACTTGTCTGCTCTTTTCAGGATGCGCTCAATATCAAGGTGGTGTCCAACAAAATGGATCAACTGCAACGGGATCGAAAAAGGTTTTCCGGGGCAAGGTGACAGACAGATCAGACAGGACAAAGAGTTTTTCTCTTGAAGCGGTGAAAAAAGGCAGCAGCCGTATTATTAAGCTGAATTTTGATGACCAGACCAGAGGGATGGATTATGTGGTCAAAAGAAAGCAGGTTATAGTTTCTTATCGAATTGTTGCCGGCAGTCCCCTTGCCAGGTCTGTCAAGCCTGAAAAAACCGGCCTTGTTGCCGGTGTTTCAGAGGTGCCGATCGAAAAAATAGAAAAAATGATAGATCATGGGGATGAGTTTGTACTGATCGACTCCCGCCCCAAAGACGAGTATATCAAATCCCATTTGCCCACTTCCATTTCCATTCCGTCATGTCAGCTGAAAAACCATGCCGAGCTTCTGCCTGAAGATAAGGACCAGTTGCTGGTCTTCTACTGTGGTGGAGTTGCATGCGGAATGAGCCGCATTGCATCTGCCACCGCTGCCCGGTTCGGTTACACAAATATTAAGGTGATGTCCGATGGAGTTAAAGGATGGGCCAAAGCCGGATTTCCGACCTTTGCAGTTGATACATTCGTATTAAAGGGAAATTTCGTTCTCATCGATCTTCGTTCCGCTCATAAGGATACCAAAGAGAGGATTCCCGGCTCCGTATCCATTCCCTTCGCCACTCTAAAGGACAGGGTAAAAGATATTTCGAAAAAGGCTCCGATTGTCGTATACAGTGATAGCATCAGGGAAAGCCATGCGGCCCTTGCCGAATTCAGGGCGGCAGGCTTTACCCGAGTATCCATGGTACAGGGTAATTTTCAGGGATGGAAAAAGCGTAAGAATCCAATTGTCAGTGGGCCGGTTGTAACAAAAATCAGCTGGAAGCGGAGACTCGGCAAAGGTGAAGTTTCTCGTGTTGCTTTTACTTCTGCTATGAACGGCAAAATTGATGTCGTGATTCTTGATGTACGCACCAGTGACGAGGCAGCTGCCGGCAAGCTGAGAAGAGCAAAGCTGATCCCCATTCATGAGCTTTTTGATCGCAGGGAGGAATTGCCAAAAGACAAAAGAATCTACGTCTACAGTGCTACTGGTGCCCGTGCCGATATGGCCAGCCGTCAGTTGAGGGAAAACGGCTATGATGCCTATTTCCTGGTTGCTGACGTCAGTTGCTATGACGGAAAATGTATGATAGAATACTGATGTTTTCTTGTCCTATTTTCCTGCAAGTCTGTCATCTAAAATAATAAAATTAGAACCATAAAAATTTTTCAGTGGAACCTTACAAACTGTTCCGAATGGTTTCAAAGGGAATCTTCCCGTCTCGGATACAGAAAATCTTCTGATCAAATCCCACCAAAGTTGATCCTTGTCCCCCGGGGGTTGCTCCCCCGTCAATAATAAGGTCGACTTCTGATCCAAAAATTTCCTCTACTTCAGCCGCGGTTGTTGCCGGACTTGCTCCGGAGCGGTTGGCGCTGGTGGCGGTTATCGGTCCTGCTAATTCCTGCAGCAGCTGTATGGCAACAGGGTTCGGCGACTGCCTGATGCCAACGGTTCCAGTACCACCGGTCAGCAGTTCAGATACATTTGAGCGGGCAGGAAAGACAAGGGTTAACGGGCCGGGCCAAAACGCGGACATGAGCTTGTTGAAATGCACAGGGATAGAATCAGCGAACCGCTCCACCTGGGATTGATCTGCAACCAGAACAAGCACCGCTTTATCTGCGCCTCGCCGTTTTACCTTAAATAAACGCTGCAGCGCCTTTGTATTAAACGGGTCAACGCCCAGGCCGTAGTATGTTTCTGTGGGAAAAGCAATCAGGCCGCCCTGTTTGAGCAGCCTGATTGCCTTTTGAATTTGAGAATCAAGAACCGGGTTTGTCACCGGGCAAGAGCTTTGTTTTTTTCGACTACCTGCTCTGCCATGTCACGGCTGTATTGCACTAACGCAGCAGTCAATTTCGGATCACTTACTGCAAGGATCCTGGCGGCAAGCACGGCCGCGTTTTTGGCACCTGCTTTGCCGATGCCCATGGTAGCAACCGGGACACCAGGGGGCATCTGTACGGTTGACAGCAGCGCGTCCAGTCCGTTTAAAGATGACGCATCAATGGGCACCCCAATAACCGGCAGGGTGGTATGGGCGGCAAGCACCCCGGCAAGATGGGCGGCCATACCTGCACCGGCAATGATGATCTTCAGCCCTCGCTGGGAAGCAGATCTGGCATATTCAGCCGCCTGTTCCGGAGTGCGATGGGCAGAGGAAATAGTAATTTCGTGTTTAATTCTAAGCGAGCTAAGAAAATCTGCTGCAGCCTTCATGACAGGGAGATCGGAATCTGATCCCATCACTATGCCGACAACCGGTCCACTTTCACTCTGGTCGCGACTGAGAGCACGATGGCCTATGTCCCTGCGGAAATAACATCCATTCCACTTAATCTTATCTACCGCCTTATAGGCCCGTGTAATGGCCTTGGCAATAGTTGTATCGATTGCAGTAACACCCAGCACCCGGCCCCCGGAGGTAACCGTTCTCCGGTTCTTGATAGCAGTACCGGCATGAAAGACCATGACATCTTTCATTTTGGAAGCGGTCACAAGACCTGTGATTGGTTTTCCGGTTTCATATTTGCCGGGATAGCCCTGGGAAGCCATGACAATGCAGACCGTAGGCCTGCGGTCAATATCAAGTTCGATTTCAGAAAGCGTGCCGTCAATAGCATGCTCAATAATATCAACCAGGTCTGTATGTAAACGCATGAGCAGGGGCTGGCACTCCGGATCACCGAACCTGCAGTTAAATTCCAGAACATCAATCCGGTCACCGTCAATCATCATGCCGGCATAGAGCATCCCTTTAATCGGCCTGCCCTCTGCCGCCATGCCGCGAACCGTAGGCAGCATAACCTCGTTCATCACCCGCATGGTCATAGCATCGGTCATAACCGGGGCCGGAGAATAGGCTCCCATACCTCCGGTGTTAGGACCGCGGTCACCTTCAAACACTGCCTTATGATCCTGGGATGACGGCAGAGGCAATACGGATTCACCGTCAACAAAGGCAATAAAGGATGCCTCTTCTCCCTGCAGGAATTCTTCTACAACAAGCTTATTGCCGGCAGCACCAAAAGCCTTTTTCTTCATAATAAGGTCAACTGCCTTCTTGGCTTCGGACTTGGTCTGGGCCACAATAACCCCTTTTCCGGCCGCAAGACCATCAGCCTTGACAACGCAGGGAGCACCAATCTTATCTATGTATTTCTTGGCAGTACCCGGCTTTGCAAATACCTTATAGGCAGCACTTGGGATGGAGTATTTTTTGAGGAAGTCTTTGCTGAACACCTTGCTGCCTTCAAGCTCTGCAGCAGCTGCACTGGGGCCGAAAATTCGTAAGCCCTCTTCTTCAAAACGATCAACAATACCGTTGGTCAAAGGATCCTCAGGACCGACTATGGTCAGGTCTATCTTTTCTTTTTTGGCAAAAGCAAGCAGTGCATCAATATCATCTGATCCAATCTTGACGCAGGTCGCCAGTTTTTTTATTCCGGCATTTCCAGGGGCACAGTAGATAGTCTTTACCTTTTTTGACTGGTCCAACTTCCATGCCAGCGTGTGTTCCCTGCCTCCGGAACCAATGATCAGAATTTTCATAATTCCTCCTTAACGCAGTTACTTTGTAAAAAGTTCTCGACAACTTTGACATAATCTATCTTTCCATTGTACTCACCCTAACAAAAACCGACATCTTCCTCAACTACTGAACGAACTTTCATCAGTTGAGGAAACCGATGGTTTTAACTGACCACAATGTAGCCATTTTCCTTGACACCGCATAACTTATTCTGCTACCTTAGGAAAATTAATAAATGAGCACTCATTCATTTTCGGTAGAGATCTTCCTTCAACGGCCATCTGATGAAGTCAGCAAATAAACACAGTAAAATTATACGTGCTGCTACAAAGGTCTTTGCCAAAAAAGGATTTTTTAATGCCAGAATTTCCGACATTGCAAAGGAAGCAAAAGTTGCAGATGGCACTATTTACCTGTATTTCAATAATAAATTTGACATCCTCCTCTCTATTTTCGAACAGGAAATAGGCTTGCTGATCGACCAGGTCAATGTCCTTTTAGCCAAAGAAGATGATCCGCAAAAAATGCTGGAAATCTTTATCACCAAGCATCTGTTTGAAATGAAAAAAAACCGGAACCTGGCCGAGGTCATCCAGATTGAGCTGCGCCAGACCAACAAGGTTATCCGGGACTATCGTGACAACAAGTTCAGCGAGTATGTCAATATTATTTCTACGATCATTAAGAAAGGGCAGCAGGAAAACATCTACCGCAAGGACATCTTGCCGGGTATTGCCAAACGGGCCATTTTTGGGGCTTTGGATGAAATAACAAGGCTCTGGAACTCAAATCGTGATACACATTCACATTATTCGGTTGAAGAAATGGCACAGCAGGTTACAGAGATTTTCCTGATCGGCATCCTGTCGCCAAAAAACGAGTAACTGCACGTATAATTCACTGTTTACGGTAATTTATGTAAGCGCCAAGAGTCAAAAGTCGTTTTGCCGCAATGTCGGCATATTGGTCACCCACCTTTTTATTAATGTGATAACAATATATTAGCAAATTGAAATTCAATGTCTTGTTTCCATCAAGGTGATGGAACGATTGGAGTATATTAACCAGGTTTTTGGAGGAATTCGATGAAAAATGTATGTATGAAACTTTTGCCAGCCGTCATTTTGGCATGTTTTTTAATGACCGGCTGCGCTCAGACAACCGATACAGCCAAGGATGCTAAACCTGCTGCAGCGGTAAAGAAGGAAAAAAATGTCTATAAGGGAAAAGTTGTAGGCAAATCCAATAAAGCTAAAACAATCTCTATCAAGGTAGGCAAAGGTGCTGATGCCAAAACCATGATGGTGAAATTTGATGATGCCACCGAGGGTGTTGAGCATGCCGCTAAAGGCCATGCAGCGATCATCAAATACAAAGTTGTGGGCACGGATAAAATTGCCACTGTGGTCAAGCCTAAACTGGCCAAGCTGCCCGAGGGTGTAACGGAAATTAAAACACCCGAAATGGAAGCATTGGTGGGTGGCAAAGCTGTAATGACGATAATTGACGCACGTCCTGCCTCGCGATATGCCCAAGGCCATATGCCTCTCTCCATTTCCATTCCGGTTCCAGCCATGAAGAAACAGGGGGCAACTTTCCTGCCTAAGGACAAGGAGCAGCTCCTTATTTTCTACTGCGGAGGCCCCACATGAGGTATGTCAACAACAAACGCCGGTCTGGCGAGAAAACTTGGTTATAACAACGTATCAGTATATCTTGAGGGTGAACCTGCCTGGCAGAAAGCGGGTAATCCAGTGTATTCTTCAAGGAAATATGTTGAGACGGGGAATGTTGTCATCCTTGATATCCGTTCAAGTAATAAAGCGGTTAAGGGGAGAATTAAACGAGCTGTTTCCGTGCCCTACGAGGATCTTGAAGACAGGGTTGATGATATTCCGCGTAATGCCCCGGTCATTTTATACAGTGATGACCTGGAAGAGCAAAATGATGCGGTGGAGGATCTTCTCGACGAAGGATTCAAACATGTTGCCCTGATACCTGGAGGCTACGCAGCCTGGGCCAGGACTGGCGGTGCTATTGAATCCGGTCCGATTCCTTCCCAGGAAATATCATGGGTAAGAGTACTCGGTAAGGGTGAAGTTTCGGTAGCCGACTTCAAGAAGGCAACTGACGGCGCTGATCCTAATGCCTTTGTTATCGATTCAAGAACTCCGGAAGAAGTTGCCGAACTGGGAATTTTCAGGAATACGGTAAATATCCCGCTTGATCAGATTGCAGACCGCATGAACGAAATACCCAAAGACAAGAAAATCTACGTTCACTGCAGTACCGGTGCACGTGCGGATATGGCCTACCAGGAATTGAAAAAGGCCGGGTATAATGTAAAATTTCTGCTCCTGAATATCAGTGATGCAGAATGTGACTGTGAAATACTCAAGCCCAATGGTAACAAAGGGTAATTTCATTGATCTTAAACCTGTGATATTCTAAATCATGCCCTAATTGCACGGAAGCGAACCATCACGGGTTCCGCAAACAAAGTCACCGTTAATGCGTCTAATCGACGGTGACTTTGTTTAACCTGCCGATCTCCTGCTTTATCTCCCTGAAGCCCGCCTCAACCTTCCCCATAGAATGATCTGCGTTGTACCTTTGTTTTTTCATAACTGCTCAATCCTCTGATAACGAACAATCCTTGTAGAACCGGACACTGGCATTTGACTTTCTTCGAATATTTTTTAATTTTTTCTCCTTTTTCCTTGCAGACCATCAATGGAAGGTGTAACTGCATCCCATCATCTATAATGCTTGTTTAAGATATGGGGCAGGGATATGGCCGACAACTTCCTTTTTTCCAATTTTACCTACAATCCGTCCTCTTATTATTTTCTCTATGTGGGCGACATCAAAACGTACGGTCTCAACTTTTTCCTCCAGGATGCCCTGGTGCGCAATTATCGAAAAAAGATTGAGTTTATTGCCATAGTTCCGGACATCCTTGTTCAATACAATTATCAAAACCTCATCGTTATCAATCCGCTGATTGATGAGTATCAAACCCAAAACGGTTCTAAGGTCAGTTACCGGATCGACTCAACCCATTTTGTGCGTGCTGTTTCTGAAAATGAAGGGGTGCGTCGACTTATTGAAAACATTCTTGCACATCAGAATCATCTCTTCATCAACATGTATGAAAGTGTGCCGGAGATGACTCTTGACGAACAGTTCGAGCAGGTGGATATCCTTGGTCCGGAAAAAAATATTGCCAAAAGGCTCAACAATAAGTCTGTACAATATGAGTTGCTTAAAGATGTTGTTCCGGTAGTCGACTTTCGAATCTGTATGGGACGTGACACGTTGCTTGCCACTGCTGATCAACTTTGGCAGGAGTGGTCTGGTGGAATTTTTGTCAGCAATGTATACAGTGCCGCCGGAGCCAACAGTGCTATTACCCGCTGCCGAGAAGATATCCTCCACCGTTTTATCGACACGGAGGCAACTTTTCTGGCTACCAGATATGTCCCGCACGAGCATGATCCGACCGTACTGGCGGTTGTTGCCAATGAAGAAGAGGTTTTTATTGCCGGAGTGGCGGATCAGGTGATTCGGGGCGGCAACCGTTTTGTCGGCTCCACCTATCCCACAAAGCAACCCGTTGCTGTGGAACAGGAGTTGAAGGAGTATACCAGAAAAGTTGGTCAGGTTCTCGGCCGGGAGGGATATCGCGGAATTTTTGGCTGCGATTATATAGTTACTCCTGATAGGGAAGTACGCTTTATCGAAGTCAATGCCCGAAAACAGGGCACCACCCTTGAATTCTGCTTTACCCTGGAACAATCCCTGCCCGAAACCGCACCTACCCTGCCTGAACTGGAGTACCATGCGGTGGTCAACCGAACATTTCCCTTCAATACCATAGAGCTTGAAAACAACGGCAAATCCATCCATTGGGGAACCTATAACTATAAGGTGGTAAAACGGCGTTGTACCAGGGGCTATATCCCCCAAAATCCCTATGAACGTGATGCTTTTCAGAAAATTGCAGGCGGAGAACTTCTTAAAGATTTTGTTATACTTGAACATGTTGGTTCCAACTATGTCATCATGCCGGGAACCTTTCTTGCTCGAGTGGTATCCGTGGCCAGAAACCATGACGACGTGAAGGAGGGAATTCGCCAGGGTAAGGAGTTTATTGAGATGACCATTGACTGGAAAAGTGAATATTGAGAGTAAGAATAGGGAATAGTGAAAAGGGATGGAACCGGAATTGAAGCTGCGTACGTAGGGGACAGATCTTTTTTTCACAGCGTATTAGCCGGGAGACAGATTTAATTTTTCTTTATTATACTATATCAATACGTTACAAGAGGCACCCATAAGTGCTGCGAAAATAAATCTGTCTCCCGGCTCAAACTAAACTCTAAATTCCAAAAGTACAAGTTAACAATCTAAAGTAAAAATGAAGGGAAAATGATGGAACCTGAACCGAAGTTAGATAAATATACTGTGGAGCTGCTTGATAATATCTGTGATGGATCGCAACAGGAAGCATCAGAGAACGAAGAGAAAGAGATAACTCAGTTATACAAAACAGCCTGTGAACAGGAAAAAACCGGGCCCATTGTCCGCCTTCTTTCAAGGTTAAAGGAGTTGAGTGAAGAGAACAGGGCAACCTCATTGAGCCGGCAACAGCTTGAAGAACTGGCTTTCAAACACCAGGAAATCGACGAGCACATGGTCAGTGTCGGCGGCAGGGTAGGGCAGGCATTGGTTATTGCAGATAATGCCAATAGCCGGGTTGTAGAGTATCTTGCCCAAAAGGATATCCAGGCGCCAAGCGGCATTGAGCTGTGGAAGCAGATCCGTGAGAACCGACAAAGGATACAAAAAAAACTTGGCATGGATGATAAGGACTGGAATTCTTTTCAGGGGCAGATCCGAAACGTTGTTGATTCGGTACAGCAGCTTGGGGAGTTGATTGATCTCCCCGGTTCCGCACTGCAGGATATTGCCCGTGTTACCAAAAATTACCGCATGCGTCTCACCCCATACTACACCAGCCTTATCATGCCGGGAGTTGTCAACGATCCGGTTATGCTCCAGTCGGTGCCCACCGGAGAGATGGTGGATAATGCAGGCATCGAGATTCCGCCGGTTGCTGCCGATCATTCACCGGCACGGCTGGTGGATCAGTTTTATCCGCGGGTGGTGACCATAAAATCCACAAATATGTGTGCCATGTACTGCACCCACTGTCTGCGTATTGCTCATATCGGTAAAAAGGACAAGATGTTTTCCAAAGAGGCCTACGGCGAGGCTTTGGATTACATCCGGGCTCATGATCAGATCCGGGACGTACTGGTAACCGGCGGAGATGCCTTTATTCTGCCAAATTCTTTGCTTCGCTGGCTTCTGGAGCAGTTAGACGCAATTGAGCATGTGAAGGTGAAACGACTCGGTACCAGGGTGCCGGTTACCGTACCCATGCGCATTGACGATGAACTCCTCGATATCTTAGAGGAGAGTAACGACCGTAAACCTCTTCGGGTGGTCACCCAGATCAATACGGCCCAGGAGGTTACCCCGGTTTCCAGGGAAGGATTTAAAAAAATCTCCAAAAGGGTCAGCGCGGTTCTTAACCAGGCTGTGCTCCTGCGCGGAATCAATGACAGCAGTGTCAAGATGTGGAAGCTTTGCGAGACCATCCAGGAGGCGTACGTTCGACCCTATTATATTTTCAACTGCTCCTATCGTAATCCCCAGTTTGTTCATTTCCGGGTTCCGGTGGAAAAGGGGCGGGATATTGTCGAGTCCATGTACGGCAATATCTCCGGTGACGCCATTCCCCGTTACATTGCTACCGCAGGCGGCAAAATTCCCATGCATCGCAGTAACGTGGTGGGCAGGGATGGGGATGAACTTATCCTGCGCAAACCATGGAATGATGAAGAAGTCCGTTATCCTGATGCGGATATGACAGAGTATGAAAAGGACAGT
>JAYEKB010000008.1:0-6368 GCA_034660835.1 Thermodesulfobacteriota bacterium | reverse complement strand
GAGTTTATATCCATATCAGATACAGGAAATACTGCGAGTAAGGCTGGGTCGTCTATCGCAAGTACTTTGGTTAAATGTTCCGTAAGCAGACCGGGAATGATCATATTTTCCTGTGATATAATTTCTGCTTCCCGCATGGTTTTAAAGAGAACCTGTTTGAGCTTTACTCTTGTTGAACTTTTAAGTTGCTCTAATTCATCATGCCACTCTGCCTTGGCTTCAAAGAATATTTCGTAATCCTGAGGTTGAAGGTTAAGATCCATACGCAGGTATTTTTCCCGTACAATTTCCGTCATAAATTCACGAATAAACGAATAATGTTTACATACTGCTATCCAGAGCAGGTATTGCTGCTCCTGTCGTGAACCTGAAAGAAACAATTGGAGTTGATCTTCGGTCATGAGTTTTAGCCGAGAACATATCTCTCTAGTACGACGTTTGGAGCTGCTTTCGGTTCTGGCCTGGAGAAGGTTCTCTGTTAATACCTGGTCCCTGGTTTTCTGCCAGTCGTGAATTTCATTATACAACTCAGCAAATAGAATGGATTCATTAAAAAACAGGCCACCTGATGTGAATGACATCTTGTATGTTTCTTGGTTACTATTCTTCGCCATTTTATTTCATAAAGAATGTTTTGCCGGATCTGTTTAACCACTGAACGTGGATTGTGGGGCGGGCGGGAGCTATATTCCTTTCGTGTAATGCCACTTGTTTGATTCCCCCTTTTTCAGGGCACCTTGAATAATTGCCTTTTCGCTCAATCTCTGCGTTATGCAATAAAATTTATCCTCGGAATATCAATCTATGCCTGTGGTAAATTTTCTTGCATGCCTTGATCTTGAACGAAAATTCTAATTATTCATGGTACCCTTCAGAATTAGCCGAAAATATCTTGTATTCTTTGGCAAGAATGCGCTGATCTTTACCTTGAAGCTGACCTGGTTTTTAGAGGATAAGAGTATTTTCAACCGTGGTCAGAATAGGTTTAAATACAGATGGCTTTAACAATCCAGCGGCTTGCCAATCAGTCAAGACCTCTTCTCCGAGCTTGTCCACCTGATGCAGACGGCTGGTGATTGCCATAATGATGATATCTGGTCGTCCATTGTTGTATTCTCTGGAACTGACTATCACAGCAGGCTATTTCTTTATGGTTGATTGATCGGTGAAAGGAAACGGAACCAGAACAATATCACCGAATTTATAAGTTGTCATATTCTGCATCTTCCGGATTGTCCCAAGCTTGCTGGAAAGATTGTTCAGCGAGTTTGCTTGCTGCTTTTACCCAGGGATCTGTTTCATTGCGATGCCCTAAAAAATCCACAAAGTCCTCGATAACAGCAACTTTGTCCGGTGGCAATCTGCGAATTTTATTGAACAGTTTCTGTGTCTGTTCTTGAACCTGCATAATGCACCTCATTTTATTTTCTTCCCTCATTGTATGTCCACTATTTTATTACCACATTATAATGGAACTTCAAAAGATTAACAGAGAGTTGCATATAAAATTAACATTGTTTTGACAAACCTTGTCAAAATTGTTCGATTGATTTACCTTCCCACCTGAGTCGATTGTCCATATATACTATTGTCTGTCCTGCAGGAGCCACTTGTCCTGTTTTATTCAGGGAGTTTGGCTGTAGCAATGAGTTACTGCAAGCAGCCTTCAGCCTGAAAAGCTATCTACCTATTAAAAAAATGTCGGAAAAATACGATTTACCTAAGGCCTATGAGTTTGGCGAAGTAGAGCAGCGCTGGTACGACTACTGGATGGAGCACAAAACATTCGGTGCGAGCATGGAGGAGGGGAAAGAATCTTTTTCCATTGTCATTCCGCCGCCTAATGTAACCGGCGTGCTTCATATCGGTCACGCGCTCAACAACACCCTGCAGGATTTGCTGGTACGCTACCACCGTATGAAGAGCGACAATACCCTTTGGGTGCCGGGTACAGACCATGCCGGTATTGCCACCCAGAACGTGGTGGAGCGGCAGTTAGCTACAGAGGGCAAGACCCGGCATGACCTGGGTCGCGAAAAATTTATTGAGCGGGTCTGGCAGTGGCGTGAGGAAAAGGGTGGCGCCATTATCAACCAGTTGAAGCGTATGGGAGCATCCTGTGACTGGGACCGGGAACGGTTCACCATGGACGAAGGATTATCCACGGCTGTGCGCGAGGTGTTTGTCCGGCTGTATAATGATGGCCTGATCTACAAGGGTGACTATATCGTCAACTGGTGTCCCCGCTGCCATACCGCCCTTGCCGACGATGAGGTGGAGCATGATCCCACAGACGGCAAGCTTTACCATCTGCGCTATCCCTATGCAGATGGTGCAGGCGTTGTAATTGTTGCCACCACCCGGCCGGAGACCATGTTAGGCGATACCGCTGTGGCTGTTCATCCCGAGGATGAACGGTACCGGGGGCTGCATGATATCGGCATCAAACTGCCGCTGACCGGTCGTACTATACCGGTGGTGTTGGATCACCATGTCGAGCGCGAGTTCGGTACCGGTGCGCTCAAGGTGACCCCTGCCCATGACCGGGATGACTACGAGATCGGGCTTCGTCACGACCTGGAACGGATCAAGATCATGGATGACCATGGGGTCATGAACGAAAATGCCGGCAAGTATGGTGGGCTGGATCGTTTTGCATGTCGGAAACAGATTGTAAAGGATCTTGAAGAGCAGGGCTTTCTCGAAAAGATAGAGGACTATCAGCACGCGGTGGGCAAGTGCTACCGTTGTACTACCGTGGTTGAGCCCACTACCTCCAAGCAGTGGTTTGTTTCAGTGCGGCCGCTGGCAGATAAGGCTGTGCAGGCTGTACGGGACGAGCGCATCAAAATTTATCCCAATACCTGGTACAATACCTTTTATTCCTGGATGGATAACATCCGCGACTGGTGCATCTCCCGCCAGATCTGGTGGGGACACCGCATTCCTGCCTGGACCTGTCAGGATTGCGGTGAGTTAATTGTTGCCACCACGGATCCTGATGCCTGCAGCAAGTGCGGCAGCACCAACCTGACTCAGGAAACCGATGTGCTGGATACCTGGTTTTCCTCGGCCCTGTGGCCCTTTTCCACCCTGGGCTGGCCTGAACAGACAAAAGAACTGCAGACTTTTTACCCAACATCGGTGCTGATCACCAGCTTTGATATTTTGTTTTTCTGGGTGGCGAGGATGATGATGATGGGTCTGCATCTTATGGATGAGGTGCCCTTTCACGATGTGTACCTGCATGCCCTGGTACGGGACAAGCATGGCAAAAAGATGTCCAAGTCCACCGGTAATGTCATTGATCCGCTGGTCACGATCGGCCAGTATGGCACTGATGCCTTCCGTTTTACCCTGACTGCCTTTGCCGCTCAGGGCCGTGAGATCCGGATGGACGAGGAACGGGTAGAGGGCTATCGCCGCTTTATCAACAAGCTGTGGAACGCTGCCCGTTTTGCCCAGATGCATATCAAGGACTCTGATCCGTCGATCACCAGGGTTGCCGATGATCCTGCCAAGCTGCCGTTGCCCCACCGCTGGATCCTGAGCCGGACCAATGAGACCATCCGCCAGGTTCGGGCGGCCATGGACGGCTACAACTTTAACGATATAGCCTCTTCTCTCTACCAGTTCACCTGGCATGAGTTCTGCGACTGGTACCTGGAATGGATCAAAGCGGAATTGTACGGGGATGATGAGCAGGCTCGGCAAAATGCCAGGGGCGTGTTGCTCAGCGTGCTGGAAAATATTCTGAAGATGATGCATCCCATTACTCCCTTTGTGACCGAAGAGATCTGGAGCCAGCTGCCTGGAGAACGTGGCACCATCATGCTGGAATCGTTTCCAGAGGAAAACCCTGCCTGGCAGGATGCAGAGGCTGATACGTCCATGGATCTGCTCATGGGTGTGATCTCTGCTATTCGCACCATTCGCAGTGAGGCGGATGTTCATCCTACAGCCAAGATCCAGGCTTCCATTATCTGTCCGGACAAAGGGAAACAGGAGTTGATTCGCTCCTTTGCAGGTGCCATCGGGGCCATGACCCGTGCGGAAACCCTTGAAATTATGGATTCGTGTACGGTGCCTGATGACGCCGGTCATGTACTGGTGGATGGTGTCGAGGTCTTTGTGCCGCTCAAGGGGTTGATTGACGTAGAAGGGGAGATGGAAAAGCTGGACCGGGAACACAAGAAAATCGATAAGGAGTTGATGCGGGTGGTGGGCAAACTGCGTAATGAAAAATTCTTACAAAATGCCCCTGAGGCAGTGGTGCAGAAGGAAAAGGGTAAACAGAAAGAGCTTGAAACCAGGCTTGCCAAAAACGCCGAGTCTGTAGCCCGGCTGCGAAAGCTTCAATAACCCGCCATATAATGTGACAACCTTTTCGCGGCGTGGAGCCGCTCTTACCCTTAATCCCGTAGGAGCGGTGCCTCGCCGCGAAAAAATGTACCGTAGTTGTAGTTATTTGAGTTAACCGGAAACCGAGTTTATACGGAAGCCATGGATACTTTCTTATTAGATGATCAGCTCCGCCGCTTTCTGCGTGAAGACCTGGAACACGGCGACATTACAACTGATGCGATTTTTGATGATCAGGTAACCGGGCTTGTTACGTTTGAGGCCAGGGAGCCGATGACCGTTGTCGGCATGGAGCGTGTCGCGGCCCGGGTGTTTTGTCTGCTCAGCAATAATCTGAGCTTTGACCAAGTGATTACAGACGGGAGCAAGGTGGCTCGTGGGGATGTGCTGATGACTGTCAACGGTCCGGTTCGAGCCTTGCTACGCGGGGAACGGGTGGCCCTGAATCTGATTCAGCGCCTCTGCGGTATTGCAACCCTGACCAGAAAGTATGTTGATGCGGTCAAAGACCTTGATGTCGTGATCACCGACACCCGAAAGACCACGCCGGGACTGCGTATGCTGGAAAAATATGCGGTTCGTGCAGGTGGCGGTAAAAACCATCGTTACAGCCTAAGTGACGGTGTGCTGATAAAGGACAATCATATTGCCGCCTGCGGTTCCATAACCGAGGCAGTAGATAAGACAAGGGCAACAGTGCCGCACACCATCGCCATTGAGGTGGAAACCGATACCCTGGACCAGGTACAGGAATGTCTGGACTGCGGGGTGGAAACCATTATGCTGGATAATATGGACCTGAAAACCATTCGAGAGGCGGTGGCGATGATTGACGGCCGGGTGCTTGTCGAGGCCTCGGGCGGGGTAAACTTGGAAACGGTTCGGCCAATTGCCCAGACCGGTGTCAATATCATATCGGTTGGAGCCTTGACCCATTCAGCACCGGCCTGTGATATCGGGATGGACTGGGAATGAAAGGATAGTTGATAGTGGAGAGTTGATAGTTGTCGCAATCACTATCCTTTTTCAACTATCAACTCTCCACTACTATTTGTTATGCGTTTGTTTGTTGCCATAGATCTTCCGGAAGCTGTTAAAGAGCGACTATCCATGATATCCTGCGGTTTGCCCGGAGCCCACTGGGTGAAAGGGGAGCAGCTGCATCTGACTATGCGTTTTATCGGCGAAGTGGACGGAGACAGGTTCCTGGATATCCGAGACGAACTGGCTGAGGTCAGCTGTGAGTCGTTCCCGATGCAGTTACAGGGGGTAGGTTTTTTCCCGCCCCGTAAAAAACCACGGGTGGTATGGGTGGGACTGGAGAAAAATGAGCAGCTGGTTCGGCTGCGAAACCGGATTGAATCCGTATTGGTTCGCACAGGTCTTGAGCCGGAGGGAAGAAAATTTGCTCCCCATATTACGTTGGCCCGACTGAACAAAACCCCGGCATCAAAGGTCGGCAGTTTTCTGGAGCAGCACAGCCTGTTTATCAGCCCGACGTTTCAGATCAATGAATTCCTGTTGTATTCCAGTGTGCTTAATGCCAGGGGGGCGAAGCATTATATTGAGCAGGAGTATCCGCTCAACTGACACCACGAACCACACGAAATACAAGAAAAGGACTGTTTTGTTTTTCGTGTATTTCGTGTGGTTCGTGGTGGTGAAAAAGAAAAAGGGTCAGCAAAACCGTAGATTTTACTGACCCTGAATGTGCTGGAGGCGACGAGCGGAATCGAACCGCTGAATAAAGGTTTTGCAGACCTCTGCCTTACCGCTTGGCTACGTCGCCTTGATGGTGTAGCGGCACTTTATACCATAGTTTATGATTTTGACAAGGGGAAACCTGCCTGTTTTCAGGTTCCAGGTTCAAAGTTCCGGGTTTAGCCCGCATATTTCACAAGTCGAGGCGGCTGCAGATGCGCTGAGCGCAGGAGTAGGCTATAGTTGCCTATGCCTGCTCCTGCAGCGACAAAGCAGGTGCGGTCGCATCGGCTTGCCTTCGGTGA
>JAYEKB010000007.1:0-6420 GCA_034660835.1 Thermodesulfobacteriota bacterium | reverse complement strand
ATGCGACCGCACCTGCTTTGTCGCTGCAGGAGCAGGCATAGGCAACTATCGGAGTCTGCGCTTACCTGCCTACTCCTGCGCTCAGCGCATCTGCAGCCGCCTCGACTTGTGAAATATGCGGGCTAAACAGTTGTCGAGTGATCAACTGTATGTCACCTACTGTGATGGGATTGGCTGTAATGGTTCCACCAGGGGAGCGTTGAATCTTGCCCGCCTTGGTTTTACAGTGAAAGAGCTGCTTGGAGGTCTGGACTGGTGGAAGTGTGACGGCTACCCCACAGAAGGAACCGGTACCTCCGAAGAACAGGTGCCTTCTTGCGGTTGCTGAACCTCGATAACCAACAAAAACCATTTGGGAGCAGTGTTGACAATGCGTGAATGTGAGTGAGGTTTGATAAGGCTCGATCTTGAGACGTACGCGGATTTATGCAGGAAATTTTTATGATAGAGAAATCTCAATCTTTGACCGCTGGGGCAGGTTTTTTTAAGACACTTTTTGATCATTCCCCCTATGCCATGCGGATCTTCAGTTCTGATGGACTTACTGTCAAGAACAATGATGCATGGGAAGTATTCTGGGATGTATCTCGATCTGACTCGGTTGATCGGTACAACATATTTAAGGATAAACAGGCCCAGCGGGTTGGTTTGACCTCAACCTTTAAGCAGGCTCTTGCCGGGATCAGCAGTAGCCTGCGGGATGTGGAATATGACCCGTGCCTCAGTGGTCTTGCGGGTCGCAAACGATTTCTCCATGTGCGCATGCTGCCCCTGGAGGAGGTTGAGGGTCAGGTGGACGGTATTGTCTGCATCCTGGAGGATAACACCGAGCAAAGGTTATTTGAACAGGAGCGGCGTCGTTCTCAGGAACGGCTTGAGGAAGAGGTAGATGTCCGGACAAAACATCTTGAGGCGCTGCTGCAGTTTTCAACCGAGCTTTCGGCCCTGGGTGAGCTGAAGACCATATATGAATTTGTTACCTTGTGGACAAAAAGTTTGCTCAAATTTGATATTTCGACCCTATTTGTCCTCTCTGAAAAAACGAAGCAGTTGGTCATGAGGGAAACTACAGGCTTTCCCCGTTCCATGGTGGATTCTTTCTCACTTCTCCAGGACCAGGGGTTGCCCAATTTGGTTGCACGTGAGCGTAAAGCAGCAGTGGTTGAAGATTTTCAAACAGAAAGTAGATTTACCGTGCCTTATATCATTGTTGAGCATGAGTTGACTTCTGCCCTGGCCGTACCAATGTTGAATAAAAATGAGCTGATTGGCGTGCTCATTGGTCATACCCGTGCAAAAAGGGTTTTTAGCGACAGTGATATATCCCTATACCAGAATATTGCAAACCAGGCCGCAGTGGCAATTGTCAACACAGTCAACCTGGAATCTCTTCAGCGTTCAGAGGAGCGGTTCAGGCATCTTTTTGAGAGTGCAAATGATGCAATTTATCTGGTTGATGCAGAAACCTTTCGTATCGTTGACTGTAATCAAAAGGCGTTAGAGCTTGACGGCTATAGCCGCAGCGAAATAACAGCAATGAAGATGTTTGAGCTGTATCCAGAGGAAGAGCATGAACTGCTCGATTACAGGCATGAGCAGGTGTTGCGGAAAGGATCCTATACAACCGTTGCCAGTCATCACCATGTACGAAAAGACTCAATCCGGGTGCCTGTTGAGATAAGTTCTTCATTGGTGGAACCCGGTGGCCGGAAGTTGATTATGAATATTGTCCGGGATGTTTCAAGCAGAAAAGCCCTTGAACAGGAGCGGGAGGAGACTGCTGCAAAGTTACGGCGTACAAACAGAATGGAGGCTCTCGGGCTTATGGCCGGCGGTGTCGCTCATGATTTGAACAATATCCTGTCCGGGATTATCAGCTATCCGGAACTGATGATGATGAAGCTGCCGGAAGATAGCCCTGTCCGTGCCGACTTGCAGAAGGTAATGGAATCCGGTCAGCGTGCAGCAGGCGTTGTGGCTGACCTTCTTACCGTTGCCCGTGGCGCAGCAACGGTAAAAGAAATTGTCTGTCTGAATGAATTAATACAAAATTACATGACATCACCGGAGTTTGATGAGTTGATATCCCTGCATGCAGAGGTGGTTTTTGTCCCTGTGCTGGCAGCTGATGTGCAGGATATCCTGTGTTCTCCTGTTCACATGCAAAAAGTAATTTTTAACCTGGTGAACAATGCTGCCGAGTCTATTGATGGGGCCGGGCAGGTGGAAATTCAAACCTGCATGCGGTCGATCAGCCAGGACAGTGACCAGGGACCACCGCCAGGTGAATATACAGTCCTCAGCGTACGAGATACCGGCTCTGGAATTTCACGGCACGACCTGGAGCATATTTTTGATCCTTTTTATACGACAAAAAAAATGGGCAGGAGTGGAACCGGGCTCGGCCTGGCTGTTGTCTGGAACACAATTAAGGACCATGACGGTTACATTACTGTTGACAGTGATGAAAGGGAAACAGCATTTACTGCCTACCTGCCAGTGAGTGATCATGACAAATCCTGCAAAAAGTCCAACCGGGATGATTCTCTTGCCGACTTACATGGAAAAGGAACAATCCTTGTTGTTGATGATGAGCAGATACAGCGTGAAATCGTTGAAAAGATATTAACAAGTCTGGGCTATGAGACCATAGCCGTCAGCAGCGGCGAAGAAGCAATCTCCTTTTTAGAGAAAAATACGGTTGATCTTGTGTTGCTTGACATGCTCATGGAGCCGGGAATCAACGGCAGGCAGACCTATGAGCAGATTATTGTTACCCGCCCCGGGCAGAAGGCCATCGTGATTAGCGGTTACTCGGAAAGCGAAGATATAAAACAGTTGGTAAAATTAGGCGTACTTGGGCTGCTCAAGAAACCCTACACTATGGAAGAGATCGGCCGGACTGTGCAGAAAGCGTTACAGAGAGAAGATTGAGCAGGTATCGACACTTGGTACCCGGCCGGAGGCTGTCTACAGGGTGGACTACAAAATGAAAATGAAATATACAGGTAGATAGGCTGTAGGAGAGCATTCCCTCCGACAGCCTAAACAACCTATTTTTTTTACTCTCCTCCCTTGATCGACTGCAAATACTGAAACAGATCGGAGTCCGGGGAAAGAATCAGGGACGTGTTGCTGCTGATAATGTCTTTGTAGCTCTCTAAGCTTCTCTGGAAGGAGTAGAATTCCGGATGCTTGCTGTAGGCAGCGCCGTAGAGCTTCGTTGCCTCGGCATCGGCCTTACCCCTGATCTCGGTTGCCTCACGCTTGGCCTCGGAAGTAATCTCTCTCAACTCACGTTCCACTTTACCCAGGATCTCCGCCTTACGTCCTTCACCAAGCGATCTTTTTTCGGCAGCAATTCTTTTGCGCTCCGAGATCATCCGGGTGTACACTTTCTCCCGAACCGATTCAATGTAGTTGACCCGCTTGAACATGACATCGATCAGTTCAATGCCGTACTTGGGTGTCACCTTGGACGCCTGCTCAAGAACCATCTCACTGATCTTGTCACGGCCTTTTTGCGGCGGCCTGATCATGTCGCGGCTGGAAGTGGTTCCGGCAACATAATCTATCGTCCAGTCAGAAGAACGGATGATTTCAATCAGGTTATTTTTATTGACAAGATCGCGTACCGTACCGTTGATGATGTCGTCGAGCAGACTCTGAGCCCGGGTCTCATTGCCCACCGCCTGCAGGAAACGAAGCGCATCAGAGATTCGCCAGCGGGCGGTGTTGTCCATGTAGATAAAGGTCTTATCGTTGGTGGGGATCTGATTGGGATCTCCGTCCCAGATCAGGATTCGTTTTTCAAAGAACTGCACATGCTGGATAAACGGCGTCTTTAGCTTCAAACCCGCCTTGGTGATGGGTTCGCCCACCGGGGCACCGAATTGGGTGATAACCGCCTGTTTGCCCTCAGGAAGGATATAGAATCCATCCCAGACTGTGGCAAAGATAGCGGCAACAAGAACAAGGGAAGATATGAGCATTACCTGTTTCATGGTCTTTATTCTATCCTGGTATTATTTGGATTCTTTGTCGGCCAGTGGAGCGCCTTTGCCGGTCAGATTAAGGAAAGGTAAAACGGTTTGTCCGCCCTTGTCCATAACATACACATGATCAACACCCGGCAGGATGTCCTGCATGGCCTCAAGGTACATGCGGCGCCTGGTTACCTCTTCGGAATTCAGGTACTCGGCAACAATGGCATTGAAACGGTTGGTTTCACCCTTTGCCTGGTTGATACGCTGCACGGCATAACCGTGGGACTCCTCAACAGTCCGCTTGGCAGAACCGCGGGCCTTGGGGATTACCCGGTTATAGGTTTCCTCCGCCTCATTGACCAGCCGTTTCATGTCCTGATCCGCCTCATTGACCTCGTTAAATGCAGGCTTGACCGTATCCGGCGGATTAATGTCCAGCAGCTGCAGGGTGACCAGGCTGACTCCGGCCTCCAGTTTGTCCAGATCCCGTTGCAGTTCCTGCTTGGCCATGTCGGCCAGGATTGCACGGTTGCTCAGTACATAGTCAAAGTCCATATTGCCGACAATCCGTCGAACAACAGTCTCCGAATTATCGTGTACAGCCTGTGGAACATTACGCACCTTGAACAGGAAGTGAACCGGATCGCTGACCTTGTACTGGACGATCCAAGCCACATCGATGACATTCTTGTCACCGGTGAGCATCAGCGACTCCATGTCAAAGCCGCGTTTGTTATAAACCGTGTTCTTGCCCGGCGTCCTGGTGCGAAAGCCGAACTCTTCTTTTCGTACGGTTTCCACGTCCACCTTGACCATGTCTTCCACATAGGGAATCTTAAAATGGAGGCCGGGCTGGGTGGTGCGGCTGTATTTGCCAAATCGCAGGACAATGCCCTGTTCCCCCGGTTCAATGGTGTAGAAGGCTGAGTAGACCACCTGGAACAGGATGACTGCAGCGATAATCAACGCCACTTTACCGAAACCGGCCAGGAAGTTGGGTGCATTACCGGGCGGGGGATTATTACCGTCCGGCGAGGGCTTGCTGCCTTTGCCTTTGTTACCAAAGGAATCCCTGATTTTCTGGATCAGGTCTGCTATGAAGTCCTCGGGTGTTGAGGGTTTCTTCTTCTGCCCCCAGGGGGGCTGTTCATTCATGGGCATGGATCTTTCCTTGCTGGTTTTATTGTCTTGTTAATTTTTAGTAAAAAATCACCAGCACGACATCAGCACGCGCTCGCACCGGACGGCATAGGGTAGACTATAGCCTGCCCGTCACGATCACGCACTGCTGACGCACTGGTGTCCTTTTACGATTTATCTGTAAATTCAGCTTATTGAATGTGGCAGTGAACTCTTACAAATTTTATTTAAAATTATCGACATCTCACGAAGATATTCGAGCCTCTATTAAAAACGGTAATGATTGAGCTTACAAGTCTTTTCGTCACAATAGTTCACATTTGCCTTGCCGCCTCTATTCGGACAGTCTCGACCGTACGAAGATGCGGTGCTCTTGATCGCTTGCGATAGTTTACATTTGCCTTGCAGCTAACAGCCAGCAGCCGGTGATAAGAACAAGGGTGGCTGTAAACAGCGCCTGCTGCAAGCGGCGGTTTCCGGCCTGCAGGTCAAACCGGCTAAGCCGCAGCAGTAATCCGCAACCAAGGCCGCAGCCAAAGCCCAGCAGGTGTGCGCCGAGATCTGTCTGTTTACCTTCGGTGCCCAGCATGGCCAGCAATCCTGCTCCGGCTCCCAGCGGCAGGATAAGCTGCCTGATAAGGGAGGATCTGCGGCTGGTGAGCTGCAGGCCGCAGAAGATGCCGATGGCTGCAAAGATGGCCGTGGAAAAACCCACCGAATAATGGGGGCTGTTTCGCAGTCCAATATTCATCAGGTTGCCGGCCATGCCGGACAGGACCAGGGCCAGCCAACCGGTCCCGTAACCGGTGGTTTTGCAGAGCAGGTGGACCATGAATCCACCGATTACGCAGTTTCCCACCAAGTGCATCTGGTCCGCATGCAGGGTGAGCGCAGTGATCAGTCGCCACCACTGACCCTGAACCAGGATTTTAGCGGAGTCAATTGCACCGGTCTGAAACCAGGGGTTGGTTGAAAGCCAGGGGCCGGTAACAATATAAAAAATGATCAGGCCGCCGATCATCAGCAGGGTAGGCGGGTTATCGGTTCGCGGGATTTCCCGCATATAATTGGGTGGCGGCGGCCAGTTCCGATTCTCTTCCTCAAAGGCCTGTAATTCTTGTATGGCCTGTTCGCTGTCCTCCCTGGCGACCAGGATAACACCTGCGGCCGGGTCGACCTGATGACCAATGCCGACCGCGCTGAGGACCAGTGAACAGTTCAGTACGTATTCATGCCCTCCCTTGGCGATGATAATCCATTCTCCCTCCTGTTCCGGATAGGCTGTGTAAACAGA
>JAYEKB010000006.1:0-6441 GCA_034660835.1 Thermodesulfobacteriota bacterium | reverse complement strand
CCCGCATATTTCACAAGTCGAGGCGGCTGCAGATGCGCTGAGCGCAGGAGTAGGCTATAGTTGCCTATGCCTGCTCCTGCAGTGACAAAGCAGGTGCGGTCGCATCGGCTTGCCTTCGGTGAACACTTTGCAAATTTAAAGTAGGGCATAATTAGCAATTTTATCTTATGATTTTCAGCGGTTACCTTAAAATGAGCAAAGTGTTCATGAAATATGCGGGCTATGGGATTTTACTGCTGCACATTCATCAAAGTTACAAAACCTGTCTCCTTGTAACCCATCACCGGATTTGTAACCTTCGAGCCAGGAACACAGAACCTGAAACCCGGATTATCTCCCATGCTTCGTTTTTTTAAATATCTGTTTTTCTTTATTCTCTTTCTTGCTGTGCTGGCAACAGCCGGTGGTGTGGGCGTTTTGTATCATCTGGTGGTCAAGGCACCATGTCCTGAGATGGATGAGGCATATATAGAGTCCATTCTAGGTCGGGAAAGTCCGGTTTATTATCGTGACGGTGAGGAAAAAATCGGAGTGCTGTTCCAGGACTATCATCGCCAGTACCTGGATTATGAACAGATGCCGAAAAATTTTGTCTCAGCCATTGTGGCAGCAGAGGACAGTCAGTTCTTCACCCATTACGGTATAGATATTCCCGGCATTACCCGGGCCATGATAGCCAACTATAAGGCTGGTAGAATTGTGCAGGGCGGCAGTACTATTACCCAGCAGACAGCAAAGAACCTGTTTAAACGCGAATCGCGCAGCTATAAGGCAAAGCTGAAAGAACTGCTCTTTGCCCTGCGGTTAGAGAATCGATATTCCAAGGAGAAGATTCTTGAGTTTTACTGCAATCAGTTCTATGTCAGCGGCAACGGGCACGGTCTGGGTGTGGCTGCACGCTATTATTTTGATAAAGATGCCCAAGATCTGAGCCTGCTTGAGACTGCTTTTATTGCCGGTTCCGTTAAGCAGCCTAACTATTACAATCCCTTTACTAAGAAAAACAGAAAGGATGCCCGCAAGGCTCTGGCCCGGGCTGATGAACGGGCAGCATACGTGCTCGGCAACATGCTCAAGCAGGGAATGATCACACAATCTGAACACGATACTGCCAGAGAACGGGATATTGTTTTTAATCAGGGAAAAACCAGTTTTGCCCTGAACACGGTCATGGATCTGGTAAAGGACGGCCTTTCCACGACGGTGATTACCGAGGCGCTTGAAGATCACGGTATTTCAAATATCTCTACTTCCGGGGCACGCATTATCAGCTCGGTTGATCGTCAGCTACAGATCGACACTCTCTACAGCCTGCGTCGTGAGTTGTCCAGGGTTGATGTCCGGCTGCGTGGTTATGACCGGGATGCAGTGCAGGAGGAGTATGCAGAACTCACCTATAGTGGCGATGGTGAGATACGAATCAAGGCCTTTGTTTTCGGCACTATTTCCGATGTAGACACCAAAGATCCGAAAAAACCAAGTATTACTGTCACATTCGGGCCAAAACAGGCTGATGGGTTTATTGATAGCGAGGGGTTAACACGGATGCTTGAGGCGTTGGTCAAGTACCGGAAAGGGCTCTGGGTAAAACCAGGAAAAAAAGACCTGCCGGACCTGCTTTCCCGGTTGCAGGTCGGGGACAAAATTTATGTCAGTGTCAGGGAAGTAGATCTTTTTGATGGCGCACCAACCCTTAATCTGGAACGGTATCCCAAACTGCAGGGCGCTGCTCTGGTCATGCAGGAGGGAATGATTCGGGCCATGGCCGGAGGTATGGAAAATCGTTTTTATAACCGTGCCGTTTCCGCAAAACGGCTGATGGGGTCAACCTTTAAACCGTTCCTGTTTTCTGCGGCCCTGCAGCTCGGCTGGAGCGCAGTTGACCTGCTGAATAATCAGCGGAATGTTTTTGTTTTTATGGATCGGCCCTACTTTCCACGTCCGGATCATCACAGTCCCTTTGATTTTGTTTCCATGAGCTGGGCAGGGGTGAAATCGGAAAACGTAGCTGCAGTCTGGCTCCTCTATCACCTGACCGACCAGCTGACTCTGCCGAGGTTGCGGGATGTGGCTTCCTACCTGGATATGGCTCCACGTTCGGAAGGGGGCAGTGTTGAAAGTTATCAGAGTTTTAAAGAGCGCATACGTGACAGGTTTGGTATTCGTGTCTCCCGCAGTATTCTCGATTGTGCAGCTTACGGGCGTGCTGTGACAAATCTTGAAACCGACTTCCTGTTTGATGGCCGTGCAGAGGAATATCAGCAGTTGAAAGAATTGCCGTACGGGCTTCATTTTGATGACTATCGAGCAGCACAGGTGATTGCTCTTAAAGATCGAAAGCTGAAAAAGAGGCAGCGTGCTGAGCTCAATCTTCGTATTTCCATACTCCGGCGAAACTATCTTGCCCTGCAGGGTGTGCAAAAGTCGTTGATCCAGTATCGCAGATACCTGGCTTCCCGTATGCTGCAGGTGCGGGATCCCCTGACCTATTTTGATGCCGATCCTGTTGGGCGTCCCGCTGGAACATTTGTCGAGGATAAGAAAGGCGGGTTATTTTACACGGTTGCCAACAAGGTACCCGATAGCTGGCAGGTAGTAAGCGAACAGGAACTGCGTGATCGTCTGCAGTGGCTGCTGCCCGCAGAAGTTGACAGGTTTTGGGAGATGGTGCGGCTCAATGGACTTGTCAGTTCCTATGCCTATGCCCAAGTACAGCGGCAGATGCAGGTGGAAAGGGCGGCCCTGTCTTCGCGCAAACCTTATTCACTGGAGGTACTTGCCAATGTTCGTGATTACCGGGTAATGTTAGGGTTGCAGTACCTGATTAAACTTGGCCGGGAATCCGGTATTATCAGTAAGCTTGAGCCGGTACTCTCCTTTCCCCTGGGGTCCAACGTAGTCTCCCTGGCCGAGAGTGTGCGCATGTATCAAACCCTGGTCACCGGTAATCGCTATGATGTTCTTTTGCCTGAGGGTTTGGAGGAAATTGACCTTTCCGAAGATGACCAGGACGGACTGGCAATAATTGAACGTATCGAAGGTCCGGACGGCAAGGTTATTTATTCCCGTAAGCCTGATATTGTACCGGTACTGGACCAGAGGACCAGTTCTGCAACAAGTAGTATTCTTCAGGATGTTGTTTTACATGGTACCGGACGGTACGCCCGTGATAATGTTCGTCTGCACAGTGTAGATGCAACCAGAGAAAAAGAACTTGCGAAAATGGACCTTCCTCTGCCGCTCATGGGCAAGACCGGTACGGCTAATGACTATCGCAATGCCTCTTTTATGGGTTTTGTTCCGGCAGGAATTGCCCCGGAAGGCGCAGCCCTTACCTTTTCTCCGGGTTATACAGTCGGTGTTTACGTTGGTTTTGACAGTAACGTACCCATGAAAAAGGGAACCACCCGTATCACAGGTGCCCAGGGAGCATTACAGGCATGGAGTAGTATTGCCGGGGCTTTGTATGATCTTGAGGGACTTGCTGACCAGTTGGATCCGGTCGACCTTGTTTTTAACGGTATCGGATTGAAATACCCTGATACCGGCCAGCTGTTTGTGCCGGTTGACCCCAAGGCCGGTGGTACAGTCCTTGAAGGTCGGGGCGGCCTCAAATCTTTTATTCCCCCGGATAGACCGGTTGTTCTTGGCCACGGGCAGGTGAGCAGCAACGGTCATTTTGAACCGGAACGTAGTTTCAGGCCTTTCTGGATGAACCAGTAATAGAAAACGCCCGAACATGTTATTTGAAAATTTTGTTTTGCAGGAAGAAAGCAATTGTACAGTAAACATTTTTTTGATACTCTTTTTAGGTGGCAGGGTACATGAGGTGAAGAACTAAGCAAACAACACAGATATTTTTTTTACTGTGTTCTCGGTACCTGTTCATAAAAAACCTTTGTTGACGGCCCGTTGGGTCGCCCAGCCCGAATGAAAAATATGTTCTTATTTTCCAACGTGTTGCAACATTTTTGCCTGCTGCTGTTTGCTCTTGTTGCAGCATTTCTACTCCCTGGCTGTATGGGCGCGAAAGGAACGGTCGAACCCTACAGGGAAAGTTCGTCGGTTACAGATCCCGCCCAGCAGGCAACTCAATCCGTCCATCCGACAGGAACGGCTTCGGATCAGGCATCCTATGCCCGTGATGTACTTTTACCCGCCCTTTCACGGATCAATGACCGTATTTCTGCTTATGATCAGAAATTACACTCCTGGCAAGGGATTAGCAACAGGATGTATTTCCTGAACCTGGCTCCTGAACAACTTGAAAAGCTCTCTACCTGCCGGCGGCAGGTTACTGATCTGCTTGCAGATTATACGAAGATCCGTGATCAGTTACTCCGTGACCAGCCCATGGACGTGTCCCGTCGGCTGCTCAACCGTTCTCTTCCGAAGATCCATAAAAAAGATATTGCCTATATTGAAGGAGACTGTCCGCGACTGCTTACCGAGTCCGGTTATTCTCCCGTTACCGGCAGGACAGAGGTGGGGATGCCGTCATTGGAATCCTCAATGGCCGCAGCTCTGGCCAGAGGTGATTACGGGCAGGTGATCAGCAGTTTTCAGGCATTGTCACTCCCTCCAGGAGAACAACCTGACTACGTGGTGAGTTATAATTATGTCGTTGCCCTGATGAAAAGCGGCCGTGAACAGGAGGCTCATCGAGTATTGGCTGAATTGCTGGACCGTCTCCGGCAGCAGGACCAGGCAAAGATGGAGCCCAAACTCCTGCAACTGCTCGGCGATCTTGAGTTTGGTTTAGGTGATTATAGAAGTGCACGCAGTCGCTATCAAGAACTGGAACGGCTGTACGGAGGATTAAGGGGACATAGCGTCTGGGCTCGTCAACAGTTGCAAGCGCTTGATGCAGCAACCAGTCATGGTGTAGAAATCCGTGCCTATGCAGCTTTGCTGCTTGGTTCTCTTGCCTATAATCCGCAAAGGGATGGTTTTACCGTTGTCCAGCAGGCGCAGGCGTTTCAACAGAGCTTTCCCGTTTCAGTGGTCGGTTCCAGTGTTTCAGACCTTGCCCGTAAGGCGGGTAAAGAAGCTGAACAATGGTTTGCCGGTGTACTTGAGCAGGTGGACCGCTTGAGTTCTCAACAGAATAATCAGGAGGCTTTACTGCTCATAGAACGAATCCCTGCCACCATTCTACCGCTTGATAAACAGGCTATCCTGAAACTTAAAAAGGGGAGCCTGACAGCTATAGCAACAGGCAGCATCGAGAATAGCGATACCATTCAGGAAGAAATTTTAGACGTAACCGACCCGTTCACCCCAGCCGTTCCGTCAAATGGTGGTCAAGCAGTAGGGCCTGGCTCCGGATCAAGTGAACATGTTTCGGTTACGGCGTTGCAGGAAACCTGGAATCAGGGTATGACGGATATGCAGGCAAAAGAGTATGACAGGGCCATTGAGATTTTTACCGGCCTGCTGAACACCTCCTATGGGACAAAGGCCAGGATACAGATTGAAGAGGCTTCCCGCCTTGCTGCCCAGGATGACAGGAAAAAGGCGGCAGAGCTTTTTGTTCGCTCCAGCAGAACCACTGATCCTGGAGCCCGAAAGCAGCTTCTTCTCTCCTCTCGCGCCCTGCTTGAGGAGATACTGCGAAAATATCCCCAGTCAGGGCTTGAAGATAAGGTAAGGCGAAATTTAAACCGTATTGACCAGGAGTTAGGCACCATTGAGCAGTAGGTTCTGATCCCGTCACCGGTGGATGGGTGAATAGCGCTGTGGATGCACAGGCTGCGCCACAATTTGAGATTTGAGTAGTGCAACTTAACAGAGTAGAAAGTCAGCATAATTTCAACATACAGGAGTAATGGCATGAACAAAAATTTGGTTATTGGAGTACTTGCGGCAATGCTGGTTCTGGGTTCCCTCTGGGGACAGGTTGGAAATAAATCGAGAAAGGCGCTCAAGCTGGAAAAGAAAGCCGTGGTCGCCCAGTTGTCACAGGTCCAAGCTGAAGCTGCCACTAATCATGATGCGCTGCTGGCCAAGACTTCCAAGTTGCAGAAATCGCTGCAGGTAACGGATCAGCAATTGGCTAAGGCACGACATGAGTTGGTGGGATTGCGTAAGCACAACAAGGGCTTTGAAGCGCAGATTTCGAAACGGGATACTGCTCTGACAGCCTTGATCCAGGAAAAGAGCAAACTGGTCGAACAGATCAAGAAGATGAAGAAGTCCCTGGCCAAAGGAGCGAGTAGTGGTCAGCAGCAGATTGATGCATTGAAGCAACAGCTCGCTGCTGCAACTTCTGTTGAAAAGGGAATGCAGGGTACTGACGAATTGCAGGCAAAACTTGCGAAAGCCGAAGCAGCTTACATGGATTTACAGGAAAAACTGGCCAATGCCGAAGCGGCAACAGACGAGTCCAAAGTTCTCCGCGAGTATGAGTCCGTGCGTGCCCAGGTAATAGGCCTTGAAAAG
>JAYEKB010000005.1:0-6533 GCA_034660835.1 Thermodesulfobacteriota bacterium | reverse complement strand
CCCCAGTTGCAGGCTAACTATGCCCAGGCCCTGCAGCGCGAAGGCTACGAGGTGAACACCTATGGAAGTAGAGAAGAGGCCATGACGGCCTTTGACAACTTCCTGCCTGATCTTGCCATTCTAGACATTATGCTTGGTGAAGAGATGGCCGGCGGTTTTGATCTCTGCCTGCACCTGCGCTCGCTCTCACCGATTATTCCTATTATCTTTCTTACGGCACGGAACTCCGACCTGGACCGGGTATCCGGGTTGCGGTTAGGTGCATGGGATTACCTGACCAAAGACATCACAACCCTGGATTTTCTTCCTGCCCGCATTACGGCCCTATTCAAGACCATGGAGGCACTGCGCAGTGAAAACAACAGTGGCGGCAGAATCATTGAACATCATGAATTGCGTATTGATGAAGATCGCAAGGAAGTACAGTGGCAGGGCAATCCGGTCAGCTTGACCCTCACCGAATTCTGGATACTGCTCAACCTGGCGAGACGGCCCGGTCATGTGAAAAATCATGATCAGTTGATGGAAGCAGCCAGTGTTATTGTCACCAACAATGCCATCGCTGCCCATATCCGCAGAATACGAGATAAATTCCGTGACATTGATTCTGAATTTGATGGAATTCGTTCCGAATACGGTATGGGATATCGCTGGCAGCCTTAAAACAACATATGCGCATCTCTCTTCGCCTTAAACTAGCCCTGATCTCCCTGCTGCTCCTGCTCTTCCCTCTGCTTGGTATGCGGCTGAACAACATCCTGAAGAACAGCCTCATCACCAGCCAGAAGGACACGCTCATCCTCACTGCTCAGGCGGTTTCTGTAGCCTTGGCAAACCGTGTCGACCTTTTTGATCGGGAGCAGTTTCACTCCCTGAACCAAGGGCGGGATTTGTACCTTTTTCAGCTCTCTAATGCCATACAACTGGATGGTAAACTTGAAGACTGGTTGCCTGAGTTCACCCAGGCAGAGGAATTCGGCGCAGAGCACCTGATGAGCCCGAAAGATGGATACAGTCCTGAAACACTCACTTTTCACCATCTTGCCGGTAAACAGGAAAAATACCTGTATGCCCTTTTTGATGTCCGGGACGATAATGTTGTCTATAGGAAAAAGAATTCACTGCGCCTTGACCGTTCAGACCATTTACAGGTTGTTATTGAGGACGATAAGAAACGACGCAAATATATTGTTACCGGCCATGAACCTGGTTGGGTCAACGGCTTTCTCATGCCGGATGATCCCTTCATGTTTCCTGTCAGTGAAAACCGTCTTCAGGGCGTATGGCAGCAAACCGACAAAGGCTATATCCTGGAGATACGTATACCGGTGGCAATGCTCGGCAGTAAACTTGCATTTACAGTTGCAGATGTAGATGACCAGCAGGCCAGAAACATCAGTACCCTGATCGGCACTGCAAACCTGGAAGAGGACAATGAGCCGGGTTGGCTGCTGAGCACTTCCACAGCCATTGAAGAAATTCTGAAGTCCCTGGACCGTCCCTATGCGCGCATCCGTGTCGTTGACCGAAACCAGCGCATCAGAGCCCAGGTGGGCGGCCTGCGCAAAGACCGTGATCCACTTGCATCCCAAGAGCAGACCACGACCAGGATCATGACCCGGGTGCACGATCTGCTCCAGCCCCTGTACCGGTTTTTCACAACTTCATTTTCTGCTGACTTTAAAGATCCCGCATCCCAGCCCACTGAGCTTGATCTGCAGGGAATAAGGGAAGGACTTGATGGCAAGAGTACCATTACCCGTTACCTGGTTGCGGACGGACAGGTGGAAGTGATGGCGGCTATTACCCCCTTATATGAAGAGGACGGGGTAATCGGCACCGTTGTGGTGGAACAAACCACTAACTCCATCCTGGCCTTGAGCAACAGGTTAATCGAGGAGACCATATCCCTGTCTGTGCTTGCCTTTCTGCTCGGCGGTGGAGTTTTGCTTCTCTTTGCCTTCCGTATCTCTTCCAGGATCATAAGGCTGCGAAACCAGGCTGCAGCATCAATCTCAGAAGACGGCAGAATCCACAGCACGATCATAAAATCAGGAGCCAGAGATGAAATCGGCGACTTGGGACGAACTCTGTATTCCATGCTCATCCAGCTCAAGCAGCAGGTTGAGCACCGGGAACAGATGGCTGATAACCTGGAACACGAGATGCGCACTCCGCTGGCCGGTGTTGCCGCTTCACTGAAAAATATTGAGCAGGAAATAGAGAATCCGCCCCTGCAGATCAGGGAATACCTCAGCTGGGCAGAGCGTGATGTGCAACGACTGGAAGAACTGCTCACATCAATCCGTGAAGCAACAACACTCAAAGATGCGCTACTGCAGGAGAGTCAGGAATCTTTTGATCTTGGCAGGGCAGTTTCAATGTGGCTGGATCATGGCTGGCAGCAGACCTTTCCAGATGTGGTATTTATGTACAACCCACCGGAACATGCAATCAACGTTAAAGGCGATCCTGTCCGACTACGCCAAGCCATGGATAAGTTGGTGGAAAACGCGGTTTCTTTTCATAGACCAGACACACCAATTGAACTGATATTGGTACAAAAAGCAGGAACCGCCTCCCTGCAGTTGATCAACCAGGGCAGTACCATCGAACCTGCAATGCAGCGTCAGATTTTCAACTCTATGGTTTCAAGCCGAAAAAGAAAAGATAAACAACCCCACCTCGGGTTAGGCCTTTATATAGCCAGTACCATCCTAAAACACCATGAGGGAAGGATTAGTGTGCAAAACCTGGAAGATGGCAGAGTCGGGGTGGCTTTTATTCTTACTTTACCAACGACAGACTAACTGGTCTTGTTTACCGCAAAGTGCATCACGCTAAGGGCAAGCTAAATAGCTCACCGGCCACTTTTTCCAACTCTTTCATGCAAACTTACTTGGAGATCATCTCCTGCCAGTAATGATAGAACCCCTCAAGCTCTTTGATTCTGGCGTTCTTGTCCTGGATTCTCTGCAGGACCATGCCAGGTACACCCGCCAGCCTGCATCCGGGGGTTCATGACGGAGTGTACTTCTTGAAAAAACAACGTTGGAACCGTCCAGCTTTGTGAAGTTCGGCCAATACCTGACAAACTGCCTTTTTTCCTCTTCCAGAACCAGGTGCCAATCAAACTGATCAAGATGCTCATAAGCTAATCTCTCATTGCTGGTTGCTTTTCGTGCGGAGATAATCCTGATCATTCCTCCTTGTGAACGGTAGCAGTGACAAACCACCAGCACTCTGGTGGATTAGAAATAAATGTTTATTGTGATACCGGAGAACTATAATGCAACCCGAATTCAACTCTAAAATCTGTTGCCTTAACTTTTGGCATTATTTTGCCCTTAATCTTTTTAAGCTCGACAACGCCGTATTTCTCTAATGTCTTGAGAGTGCGGGATAAATTAGATTTTTTACGGTTTGTAATTCTTTCTAATTCGGTAATCGAGTTAGGTTTATTATCTATGATTGTACGTAATAATTTTTGATTTTCAGTACTTAAAATTTGAGACATTGATTTTGTGGATTCAAACCATATTTTCGGCTCATCTTTTCTTGGTTTGTATTCCCCTTTTGCGATAGCGATGGTTCTTTTTATGTAATCTTCTTTTGAAATGATACCAATTTTCAGTACTCTTGTTGCCATAACAGAACTCCTTTATTTTATGATGTTATTCACATCATGCCAAAAGTCTTCCAGCAGCTGACATGCGCTTTCAAACTCATATGGATAGATTTTTGCTTCTTGGTGTTTATGATCCCAAATCTGTCTGCTTCCTGAAAATTTTTTCTTTTTAGGTGGTTTAATGCCATGTGCATTGTCATAGCCGATTATTCTTCTGTTATATCTATCGTGAAGGGTAAGTGAATACTTGATTCCATGCGGTATATGGATATTAGGATTGGTTCCGTGGACTTTGAATTTTACCCAAAAGCCATTATCCATAGGAAACACTTCACCATCCAATTGCAAAAGGGTTTCCAAGCCGAAATCAATTCCAGACTCTGCCACCTACTCACCACTTGTGAAAAAATATAATGTTATGATCAAATGATAACTTTTATAAGCTAATTTGTCCAATTTTTCTTCCTTTTTGAAAGCAAGGAGGGTTTGCTGCTGGAATTGAAAAGATGGATCCTGTCCTGGGGATGTGATGCCCAGGTGCTGGAACCTGATTCTTTTACCCGGGATATCAGACAGACATTGATCAAATCTTCAGAGATTTATGAATCAAATTAATTGCGTATCGTAATCTCAACTGAAGTTTCCGGGAAACTTCAGGCTATTTCAGAATACCTCAAAGCCTTTCAATTTTCCCTTTCAAATACGGGGTCTTAAAAATCAATCACAACGCTGTATACGCCATCTTCCATCCTGCTCATCACTTTGTACCCCGAGTGATTGAAAATAGCCTGCATCGGACGATTGTCACGCAGGATCTCGGCTGTAAACCCGCTTATACCGTTTCGCCTGGCAATGGCGAGCAGGTGACGGAACATGAAAGAACCAAGTCCCTTACCCTGCCAGTCGTCACGGAGGACAAAGGCAACTTCCGCCTTGTTGTTCTTTTCGTTCAGATAATACCTGCCAACAGCGATAATCTCCTCACCATGGGCCTCAGGAATAACTCCGACAATAGCAACATCCTTGCGGTGATCAATGTACACAAAATCCTGAATCTGGCGGTGGCTGAATCGCTGTTGAGTACTCATATACCGGTAATGGATTGTTTCCTGGGATAAATCATAGATCAAATCGCGTATATGCGGTTCATCAGTGGGCCTGATGGAACGAAAAGTAACATGGGTGCCATCCTTCAGGAGCAGGCTGGTACGCATGAAATCCTCACCAAGTGTCAGGACACGTTCCCCAAGACCCGCCTTTTCCGGACGAAGATACCTGGCCTCAACAGCCTCCTTAAACAGTTGCTCCCGCCAGTCGGGATGGGCAATGGAGATAAGAGCCATTACCCGCTCCTGGATTGATTTGCCATGTAAATATGCAATACCGTATTCCGTAACCACATAATGGACCGTACCACGAGTGGTTACAACGCCTGAACCGGGCTGCAAAGTGGTGACGATCCGGGACCGTGTTTCATTTTCATCAGTGGAAGGCATGACGATAATTGCTTTGCCGCCTTCAGAACGCGTAGCGCCCCGATGAAAATCAACCTGGCCGCCAATGCCGGAATAAAAACGTCCGGCCACGGAATCGGAACAAACCTGGCCGGTAAGATCGATTTCCAGGGCCATATTAATGGCCACCATCTTCCTCTGCTTACCTATTATATTGACATCATTAACGTATTCAGTGGACCTGAAACAGATCAGCGGGTTGTCATCCACAAAGTCATACACCCGCCTGGTGCCCATGCAAAAACTGACAGTGACACGGCCGCGGTCATTCGTCTTCCGGGATCCGGTAACAGCTCCGGACTGTATCAGGTCGACAAGAGGTTCCGAGAGTTGTTCTGTGTGAATACCCAAGTCCTTTTTTTCATGGAGGAATTCAGTCACTGCCAGAGGCAGCCTGCCGAAACCGGGTACACGTCCCAGGCCGAACTCAATGGTGGAACCGTCAGGGATGAGCGAAGCAACCTCCTGGCCGATTTTTTTACTGATAGGAGGCATGGGATTGGACTTTCGTTCGATGATTTCGCTTTCAACCGGAACCAGCAGGTCGAGATCATAGATATCAATGAGGCTGTCGCCATGAGTCCAGGGCATGTTAGGATTGACCTGAGCAATAACCAGGGAGGCATTTTCAGTGGCACTGCGGACCAGATCAACCGAGATGCCCATACTGACTTTACCCCGCATGTCGGGAGGCGTTACCTGAATCAGGGCCACATCAAGAGGAAGACGACCGGAATGAAACAGGACCGGAATATCGGAGAGTAACACGGGCGTATAATCGCCCAGCCCCTCCTGGATCATGCCGCGTACATTGGAACCGATGAAAAAAGAGTTGACGGTAAAGCACTCGGCAAACTTTTTTTCAGCATAAGGCGCATCACCCTTGGTAAAGAGCTGGATGATCTCTACGTCTGCAAGTTCACCGGCCCGGTCTGTCATAGCGGAGACAAGCTGGACCGGCTCACTGCAGCCGGTGCCGATAAAAACTCGTTCTCCCGGCCCTAAACGGGACAATGCCCGCTTAGGGGTGGTTACCAGATCTTTGTACTGTTCCTGCCAGTTTTCATTGTATTCCATTTAATTACCTCAGGTAATTTAGTATCTTAATTATTATTTTCGTGTTTTTTATGGCAAGAAATTATTTTTCGCAATTAAAATCAGTAGGGTGGATAAGCGTTAGCGCATCCACCGGCAACAAGATTGGTGGATGCGCCTTCGGCTTATCCACCCTACATTTTCCGGTTTATCCGGGTTAGGTATCAGGGTAAATATTCGGGTAGCACCCCATCTTCGCCCGATCCGGCTTGTTCGCATATGACTCAATATAGCTCTCAAGCCGGCTTGAGCGAACCTGTGGCACTACCCAAACATTTACAACGTAGTGGTTTGGG
>JAYEKB010000004.1:0-6555 GCA_034660835.1 Thermodesulfobacteriota bacterium | reverse complement strand
AGCCGATGCAGCCGCACCTGCTTTGTCGCTACCTGAGCAAGCATAGGCAACTATCGGAGTCTTCGCTTACCTGCTTACTCAGGTGCTCAGCGCATCTGCAGCCACCTCGACTTGTGAAATATACGGGTTAGATTTGGGTTGTATTCGGAGTCTGCGCTTACCTGGATGTTGTGATTGAGAAAAACCGCAGGCGTAGCTGGCTACGTTGAGGATTTTTTGAGTGAACAACATTCAGGTAAGCGAGGCACGAGACTCCGAAGATGACCCGAAGATAAGATGCAAGATTGGCCATGTTATTTTTTTACAGGCCCTAACTACAGATTTCTGCTTTTAGTTGCCGAAAAGCGAATGATCAGGCAGGATATATATATGAGTACCCTTTTTGCCCTGATAGACTGCAACAACTTCTATGTGTCCTGCGAACGGCTGTTTAAGCCTGATCTGCGCGGCCGGCCCGTGGTGGTCCTGTCCAATAACGACGGTTGCATTATTGCCCGCTCCAATGAGGCAAAGGCCCTGGGCATCGGCATGGGCGATCCGTATTTCAAGAAAAAAGCATTTCTCCGCAAACAGGGAGTACGTGTATTCTCCTCCAACTATGCATTGTATGGCGACCTTTCCTTTCGGGTCATGTCGATCCTGCAACAGGAAGAGCCGGAGGTGGAGATCTATTCTATTGATGAATCTTTTATCCGACTGACCGCAGAGTACGGTCGGACCATGACCGAACAGGGCCTGCATTTGAAAGAGATAATAGGGCGGTGCGTGGGGATCCCGGTGTCTGTGGGAATAGGGAGGACCAAGACTTTGGCCAAGATTGCCACCTCGGTTGCCAAGAAATATCAGGGGTACCAGGGAGTGTTTGATATGGAGGAATGCCCGGATCCGGCTGCAGTACTCGCCGGCATCAAGGTGAATAAAGTCTGGGGGATAGGACGGCAATCTACAAAGAAACTCAATCAACAGGGTATCTTTACATCACTGGATCTGAAAAACAGTGATGAACGTAAGATCAGGAAACTTCTCGGTCTGTCCGGCTTGCGTACTCTCATGGAACTGCGCGGTGAGTCCTGCATCACCCTTGAGCAATGTCCACCGGCCAGAAAATCCATTGTCAGCTCCAGATCCTTCCGCAAACCGATAACAGAGCTGCAGGATTTAAAAGAAGCTGTGTCCAGCTATATCTCCATCGCAGCTCGCAAGCTACGTGACCAGGGGCTTGCTGCTGCTAATCTGCACGTTTTTCTTTCTACCAGTCGCTTTCGAACAGATCTCCCACAATTTTCCGGCAGCAGGATGATTACGCTTACCCAGACCACTTCCTGTACACCGGCTCTGATTAATGCAGGGATGCAGGAGTTAACCGACCTGTATAAACCGGGATACCCGTACAACAAAGCTGGGATCATGTTCACCGGGATCGTTGATGCGGCCATGCATCAGCAGAATCTTTTTATACAACCAGAGCCTGCGCGCAACAAACCCCTGATGAAAGCACTGGACCGGATCAATGACCGGTGGGGAAGGGATACCCTGCGCTATGGCTCCTCGGGCCTGGCCCGGGAGTGGAGCATGAAACAGACGAGAAAATCACCGGCTTATACTACCAGTTGGGTAGAGTTGCCGGTTGTTGGAACAACATGGGTGAAAAGGTAGGGCGGTAAATTCAGGAAAAATCTAAACACAGTGGGTCTTCTTTTACTTGAGTTGCATCAGAGCATGGGTGCATAACTATGTTTTTTTATACATTTCAAGCTGTTATCCATCAAGGAGTGCTGAAAACGTAAGATTCTGCTTGTTCATCAACATAGATATTGCAGAAAGCACCTGCAGACTTCCGACCCTAATCAGAATACTCTTTTAAGCTGGCCCCACAGTTCAGTGACTGAATACTCTTGGCAGCAAATTTAATACGTGGCATATTAGCGCTCAACACAATTTTGCAAATAATTTCATAAAACTTTGTGGTACTAAGGGCCTGTTAAGAGTAATCGGGGATTATGAAACCTTATAAAAACCACAACTGTGCGTCTGCCTGTCACCATGTATCTTGCCCGTCGTTTCATAAATAATCGTCTTCATTATCAGTTGCGCGAGTCCTTCCTTGAAGGGGATATTTACAGGAACCGGGAACTTATTGATCTTGGTGCTGATCCCGGAGAATATATCGTTTATCCCGGCGGCTCTTCTTTTTACATTGACGACAGAATTTTTGACCTTTTAAAAAACTCGGGATTTGATGCTGATTACGACGAGGTGGAATCCTTTTTTCTTCCTTTTCTTGACCCCTATATCCGAACCAGGATTGATCCATTTTTAAACAGGACAGCTAACAGGGCCTGGAAACGGATGGATAAACAGACCCGGCAGCGTATAGTAACCAACACCCATGTCTTTGATCGCAGGCGGATCCATTTTCTTCGCTTTGGCCAGACTGATCTGCGTGAACTGGACCGTTCACCCTCGCTGTTCAAGATCCTGCTTGATAAATCCCGTGATGAGCTGGAACAGTTGATACTTGAGCGGGAGCAGGATATACAACCCCAGGAATATAAACGCTATATCTTTGCCATCTTTGATCTGCAGCGCTTCTTTACTGAAAGCTGTGCCAGGACTATGCCTCATGCCCTGGACAGTGACAGGCTTGATGATTGTTTTGTGCAGGAAATTTGTCGTTTGGATAGCGACAGCGGGTTCTGGCAGGGTATGGAGCGGGGTACTGGTCTGGTCTCCTACATGATTCGTTATGTAATCATGTTTTTTGATTATTCCTTTCCAGCCGGTCAGACCTGGGATGAGTTTGTTCGGGCACATATGGGTTCCGGCCATCGTGCAGGACCCATTAAAGGTTCCCGGCGCATGTCCATGCGCGAGGTCACTACTGTCTTTGGCATCAGCCAGTCCAAGCTTTCCGCCATGAGCAGGTCTGCCCTGACCCGGCTGTACCGCAAAAAAGCGCAGCAGATGCACCCGGATAAGGGTGGCGATCATGAACAGTTCATTGAACTGACCACTGCCTATAACGAATTGCTGCGGACCAAATTGTGAGTCACCAACCTTCTGCGTCCGGACAGCGTCCCAATATCGTTCCTTTGATTGGTCTCATCCGTCCAATTTACCGTCGCTACCTGCCGCGTTTGCTCTTTGGTTTTCTGGCCCTGCTCGGCGTTGATTTCCTGCAGCTGACCATTCCCAGGTATTTGAAAAAGGGTGTTGATACCCTGGCAGGCGGAACTGCAACCGGCCACAGCCTGCTTGTTATCGGTGGGTATATCCTGCTTACGGCGGCATTGATTGGAATGCTTCGTTTTTGCTGGCGCACCCTGATTATCGGCTTTTCCAGACGGTTGGAAAAAATCCTGCGTAACCGTCTTTTTTCCCATATCCTGGAAATGGACCGGCCTTTTTTTGATCGCCATACCACAGGCGACATCATGGCACATGCAACCAACGATCTGTCAGCCGTACAGATGGCCTGCGGTATGGGCATGGTCGCAGCTGCCGATGCCCTTGTCATGTCCACGGCAGCTCTTTTTTTCATGGCCCATATCAGTCCGACGCTGACCCTGATCGCCATCATTCCCATGCCCTTGCTGGCACTTTGTACCTGGATACTGTCCGGCAGACTGCATAAGCGGTTCGACCGGGTACAGGAACAGTTTTCCCTGCTTACTGAATTTGCCCGTAACACCATGGTATCTATACGGCTGATCAAAGGCTATACCAGAGAGCGCCGGCAGATTAAAGATTTTGAGGCCCTGGGCGGGGAGTATGTTGCAAGCAATCTCAAGGTTGCTGTTATTCAGGGGCTGCTTTTTCCTGTTGCCGCGCTGGTTGGCAATATCGGGATGCTGCTGGTGCTGTACTTCGGTGGCCGGCTGGTGATCAATAACTCCATCACACTGGGTGATTTTGTCGCCTTTATCACCTACATGTACATGCTCATCTGGCCAATGATGGCGGTGGGCTGGGTAACCAACCTTGCCCAGCGCGGCCTGACCTCGCTGGCCAGGATTTATCGACTGCTAACTGCAGAACCTCTGCTGGCAGGTGCCGAAAAACTGGATAATGAGCCGCAGATTCAATCATTCATTTTTTTATGCCGTAACCTCAATTTTACCTATCCCAAGGGGGTCGCACCCGCTCTGTCAGGCGTCAATCTTGAAATAAAACCCGGTATACTCGGTGTGGCAGGCAGAACTGGATCAGGTAAATCAACCCTGTGCAGGCTGTTGACCAGGCAGTATCCTGTGGCCGAAGGCATGCTCTTTTTTGCAGGTCTCGATGTGAACAGCTTTACACCGGCAATGATCAGAAAACAGATCAGCTATGTCGGCCAGCAGCCTGTTCTCTTCTCCAGCTCTGTTAGCGAGAATATCAGCCTGGCAAATCCCGATGCCTCGCCGGAAGAAATCACCGCAGTTGCCCGGCTGGCAGCCATCCATGATGAAATAATGGAGATGCCTGATGGCTATAAAACTACAATCGGAGAACGGGGGCTGCGATTGTCCGGGGGGCAGAAACAACGGATCGCCATTGCCCGGGCTTTGCTGGCTGATCGGCCGATTCTGATCATCGACGACGCCCTGTCCGCACTTGATACCCAAACCGAGCAACAGGTCTTTGCCGGGATCCGTACCCGGCTGCAGTCCAAGACCGTGCTTATTGTTTCGCATCGTTTAAAACTCCTCTCCGGCACCGATCGTGTAATTGTTCTTGATCAGGGCCGCATTGTTGACCGAGGCAACCATCAGCAACTGCTTGCCCGCAATGATTTCTACCAGGCAATGGCACGAAAACAGCAGAGGAAGGCTGATGCGTAACTTCGGTTATTTTGAAGAGGGCAAAATCGGCCGCATTTCCGATATCCGCATCTGGCAGCGGTTGTTCACCTACTGCCGGGTGCACAAGACAGGTCTTGCTGCAGCGATACTGTTGTCCATGCTGGTCACCGGAACAACCCTTACCCTGCCACGGCTCATGCAGATGGCCATTGACAACTCCATGACAGCAACCGGGATAGATATTGCGTCGCGAATGGGCGGTCTTGGCGAACTGGCTCTGATGTATGGATTTGCTGTTGCTATTACCTTTGTGGCAGGTTTTATGCAGGTGGTGTTGCTGGAATATATTGGCCAGTCCATCATGAACCGGCTGCGAAATGATCTGTACCGTCACCTGCTCTGCCTGGATCTGGCCTTTTTTCACTCCCATCCGGCAGGACGCCTTGTTACCCGGCTGACCAACGATATTCAGAACATGCACGAGATGTTCACATCGGTCATGGTAACCCTGTTTAATGATGCGCTTAAACTCATTGGCATCCTGGTGGTTCTGTACCTGTTAAATGTCCGGCTGGCCATGGTCATGACTGTTTTTCTGCCTCTGTCCCTGATCGTAACTCTGCTCTTCTCAAGGCTTGCAAGGGACCGCTTCCGGGCCATCCGCAGCCAACTTGCCGTACTCAATGCTTTTCTTCAGGAAACCGTGTCTGCAGTAAACATACTCCAGCTTTTTGGCAGGCAGCAGGAGAGTCTCAGCAGGTTCAAGGAACTCAACCGGGAATATTTGCAGCGCACTCTGCGCCAGATCCGGCTGTTCGGCACCTTTATGCCCTTAACTGAATTCCTTAGCTCCCTGGCCATGGCCACCATCCTCTGGTACGGCGGCGGCGAAATTATCAGAGAGCAGTTGACCCTGGGGGAGCTGGTGGCATTTTTTTCCTATATGCGGCTTTTTTTTCAGCCCATGCGCGAACTGTCTCAGAAATACTCCATTGTTCAGTCAGCCATGGCCTCGGCTGAACGTATTTTTCAACTCTTAGATACCAGGAGCAGTATCAACGCACCTTCCCGTCCTCTGTCTGGAGAACTGATCAAAGGGGAAATACGATTTGAGAAGGTCAGTTTTCGTTACCAGGATGAAAAAGAAGAAGTTCTCCATGCTATAGATTTGCAGATAAAGGCCGGAGAAACCGTAGCCCTGGTGGGTTCCACCGGTGCCGGCAAATCCACCTTAATCAGCCTGTTTGTCAGGTTTTACGATCCTACCGGCGGTAAAATCCTGATTGATGGCCATGACCTGCGCGAGTTTGCTCCTGAAACCCTGCGGGAAAAAATTGGTATTGTTCTTCAGGATGTGCTCATTGAACCTGATACCGTACTGGCTAATATTGCTCTGGGGACAGGTCGGGACCGGCAGGCTGTTCAGGAGATTCTTGAGCAGACAGGCATGGATTCTTTTATTGAACGCCTGCCCGATGGTCTTGATACCCGGATAGGGGAGGGAGGGCTTGACCTGTCGGCAGGGGAAAAACAACTGCTTGCCTTTGCCCGTGTTCTGTGTCGCAATCCTATTGTGTTGATCCTGGACGAGGCAACCGCATCTGTTGATACTGAGGCTGAAAACTTGCTGGAGCAGGCAATCCGTGCAAGTTTCAGCGGTCGAACATCAGTGGTTATTGCTCATCGTCTCTCCACTGTCCGCCGGGCAGACCGAATCGTAGTCATGGACAGGGGCAGGATTGTAGAGCAGGGCAGCCATGAAGAGTTGATG
>JAYEKB010000003.1:0-6566 GCA_034660835.1 Thermodesulfobacteriota bacterium | reverse complement strand
ATGATAAACAGGGGCGCTACCCAGACAAATGGAAAGAGATAGTCCGGCAGCATGGCAAGCGATGCCAGAGCGACTGCCGAAACAAACAGCAAAAACCATCCTATACGTGGAGATTCCGACACAGGAACCGACCTGCCTGTCTTTAACCGACCTGCCAGAGCCGGTATTGTGGAAAGCAGCTCGATTGTGCAAATGACAGCGGGCAGAACCGTTGCAAAGCAGATAGAGGCATGGATTACATAGCCTGCCGGAGTGAATTCTTCAATTCCGATATAATACCAGTTCTGGACAAACCGGTTCAGATATTCAAAATACCACCAGAACAGACCACTGACTGGAAAGAGAAGCAGAAACCGTCCCGGCTGCCTGCGGGCCAGACAGGATCCGCTTCGCCGGAAGGTCAAAGCGCTGACAACCAGAATATATCCGATCCAGAGCGGTGTGAAGGTATAGGGCTGCAGGGATGCAAACCAACCAAATCTGGTCCAGGCAAAAAACCAGGAAACAGCGGTTAGTAATAATCCGGCCCAGCCCCACCATGGAAAGGATTGAGCGGACTTTTGAAACAGGTTTTTCTCTCCCCTGCTGAATAGTCTGCAGCCAAAAGCTACCAGGATGAACACTGCGGCCAATCCTGCCAGGAAAACCGGCAGACTGAATCCCGCATGGGCAACATACCTGGTCAGGGGCGGGAATTCCAGATACTGTTCAAGGGGATTTCCGGCCAGGAAAGCGCCTGCAAGGGGTAGCAGCAGGCAGAGCATAAGCGATAGGAGGTAAACCATCAGAAATCTAACGGTCTACCTGTTGCCAGCAATCATCAACTAAAATTTCATGGGGTCTGAAGGCTGATTTATACTGCATTGAATTGAGGCTCTCAATCCAGTATCCTAAGTACAAAGGTCTGATCCTGTTACGGCGGCAGAAATCTATCAGGTGCAGGATATTCAGGATGCCGGGACTGCGTCGGGCCTGGTCCGGATCAAAATAAAAATAGACCGCATTGAGCCACTGGTCCGAACCATCCACCACCGCTACACCGAGAAGTTTATCATCCAGCCGGAAACGAATTTCAAAACAACGGGTAATCGAGGTGATAAAAAAACCGGAATAATAGCTCTCAGCTGTTGATTTGCAATCGGGAAAACGAGCTCTCAAAAACCGGTCCAACAGGTCGAGATTTTCATCGGACATGGTCAGTGCTGCCACGCCGACACTGACATCTCTGTTCTTTTTCCATACCCGCCTCTGGTTGCGGTTGGGCGTAAAGGTTTCCGGGTTCAGACGAATCGGCACACATTCCCTGCAGCCCGGACAGCGCATGCAATACATGCAGTTACCGTTTCGTCGATAGCCATTGGCCAGAAAAACAGACATGGTGGTGTCATCCAGAGAATCGAAAAGTGCCTGGTGATACAACGCCATTTCCGGCAGCCCGTAAGGACAACCCGCCGTGATATCAACAAAGTGTTGTTCAAGATTCTCCCCGATACCGGGCACACCCTGTTGATTTGGTTCGTGTACTGTCATTCTTTTTGGTTCCGGGTTTCGGGTTCAATGTTTAAGAATTTAAAACTCGCTCCCTTACGCCTTATACCTTACACCTTCTACCTTCTACCTTCTACCTAATACCTTTCCTTAAACAAGCCCCTGATCCAGCATCGCATTAACCACCTTAACAAAACCGGCAATATTGGCGCCTGCCATGTAGTTGGCAGGCATATTGTACTCCTCGGCGGCATCGATACAGGTGCAATGGATGGATTTCATGATCTGTTTCAAACGACTATCCACCTCTTCCCGGGGCCAGGAAAGCCGCATGGAATTCTGGGCCATTTCAAGACCGGAGACCGCCACACCGCCGGCATTGGCAGCCTTACTCGGCCCGTATAATACGTCGTTGTCCAGAAACACCTGGGCAGCACCTGGCGTGGAGGGCATATTAGCGCCTTCACAGATCAACCGCACGCCGTTATTAACCAGGTTGAGAGCGTCCTTTTCATTGATCTCGTTCTGGGTGGCACTTGGCATAGCGCAGTCCGCCCTGTGTGTCCAGATGGGATTATGATCCAGACCGGGATCAATTTCCGTATACACTGCCTGTGGATATTCTTCGAGATATTCCCGAATACGACCCCTTTTGATATTTTTCAGATGCATGATGAATTTCAGTTTGCCCTCATCAAAACCCTCTTCATCATAGATGTAGCCGGAGGAATCGGACAGGGTGATCACCCGGCCTCCCATCTGGAGAATTTTCTCGGTCGTGTACTGGGCCACGTTACCCGAGCCGGAAACCAGACAGGTCTTGCCCTCAAGGGAATCACCTGCGTGAGCCATCATCTCGCTCGCAAAGTAGACCACCCCGTAGCCGGTGGCCTCCGGCCGGATCAGACTACCGCCCCAATCCAGGCTTTTGCCGGTAAGCACCCCGGTAAACTCATTACGCAATTTTTTATACATGCCGAACAGGTAACCGACCTCCCGGGCACCAACACCGATGTCACCTGCCGGCACATCTGTATTCGGCCCGATATGACGGAACAGCTCAGCCATAAAAGACTGGCAGAAACGCATAACCTCACCATCAGACCGCCCCTTGGGATTAAAGTCCGAGCCACCTTTACCGCCACCCATCTGCAGGGTGGTTAAACTATTTTTAAAAACCTGTTCAAAGGCGAGAAACTTGATAATCGACAGGGTAACAGACGGATGAAAGCGCAATCCCCCCTTGTACGGGCCGATTGCGGAATTCATCTCCACCCGGAACCCCCGGTTGACATGCACCTGCCCCTGATCATCCATCCAGGGAACCCGGAACATGATAACCCGTTCCGGTTCTGTAATACGGGCAATAACAGCCTGCCGGCGATACTCAGGATTACGGTCCAGCACCGGTTTAACGGTTTCCATTACCTCAAAGACGGCCTGGTGAAACTCTCTCTGGTCCGGATCCCGTTGGACGATTCCTGCTAAAATATTTTCCATAATTGATAATTCTCAGGTAACACTTTCGGTTAAATTGTCAGCTACGTGAATATGATTATACATTGTAAAAGTACACATTTCAGCTTACTTGTTTCTTTCGTGATTCAATCGTCTTCCCGTTCCTCCTCTTCTTCAAGTTTCTCCGGCTGAAAGGCAACGGCCTCAAAACTTGGTCCTTCCACCTTAAGGACAAAAGGCCGGTCAAGCTGAACATGGGCCACATACTCGCCCCGCTGTTCAACTTTCTGCGCAAGCAGCCAGCTCCAGTCCAGTGGCTCCGGTTCATCTTCCTGCCCGCCCCCGACCATCAGGTACGGGATGCCGAGCGAGGTGATATTCTGAAAAAAATGCGTACCCTGAGATGCCTCGGCCCGCACAGTCCCATCCTGGAGTTCAACAATGGCACCAACTCCGGAGATATCTCCCCACTGGACAGGGATACCAAGCCAGGGGTCAGCCGTTCCCCAGCGACCGGGACCGATCAACAGGTATGGTCGTTCTTCCCTGTGAAGGATCCTGTTCATCTTACCAATTTCCACTCCAATGTCACGGGTAAGTGCGTGATCAAACCGGTCCGGCTGTACAAAAACAATATCCTGCATCTGCTCATACATACCATGACCCAATGCCTGTGTTGAGCGAAGAAAAGACAGCTCCCGTTCCCGGTCTGATATTTTCAGGCGCTGTGTTTCACTGCCGATTACTGTGGGCCGTATCTGGAGAAAATAAAAAATGGATCGCGCCGGATCATTATGCAGATCAACAGCAAATTCTATTTCCACCTCGCAACCCATACCTTCCCTGCCCATTGCCAGCAGCTCTTTGAGCAGTCCGGGCAGGGGATAGAGATCATATTTCAAAATTGCGGCAAAGGTAAGCACCTTGGGGCCGGGTAGGTCTGCATCCCGGATGCGGTGTTCCTCCGGGTTATAGGTGGAACTGAGCAGGCGTACCGGATATTCATCAGCAGCCTCGTCAATATCACGCATAACCAGATTACTGCTTTCACGAACAAAACTTGATGAGGTGGAACAGTCAAGGCAGTAAAAACGACGCTGGCCATTAGAGAGCATATCATCCACTGTGGAGAACTGGGGTAAATGGCCCGGATAGGCCGGAGAAAACCGCAGGTTTTGTTCTCCTTCCACCACGGTCTTGCCAAATCCCAGGGCCAGGTGGACGATACCATCAGCAGAAGTCATGGGAGCCACCGGATAATAATTATACGACTGCGCCACACCGGACATTGCCGGATAAAAATAATTACCGTAACGGCGTCCTGCCATCTGCTGGATAATCACTGCCATGGAATCCTGCCTGGTCTGGCCGATGGAGCGGGAAAAGGCACGTGGCCCTTCAAACCAGGTTGAAGCGTAGACCAGTTTTACCGCCTGCACCAGTTGCTCAAGACGAACATCAAATTCCCCAGACGCGTTATCCAGCATATAGGTCTGGTACAATCCTGCATAAGGTCTGAACTGGGCATCCTCCAGCAGACTGGAGGAGCGAACCGACAGTGGATATTGAATCTTTTCAAGAAAGGCCCGCAGGTCGGATAACAGCCACTCCGGCATCTTGCCGCTTAAAAACTGCTGTTCAATAGAGTGGTCCGGTTCATCATCAGCAGGGTTCAAGCTATTTAACTGGACAAAATCATCAAAACCACCTGATGCAATAACACAGGTCTGGGGAATTCGTACCCTATAGTCCGCAAAAATTGATTCACGGCGTGCAATCTGATACAGCTGTGATGCGATAAAGGCAATTCCCCGGGCCTTACCGCCCACAGACCCATGCCCTATACGGGCAAAATCGATAATCTCAGGATCAAAATCACGGGCGGAAAATTGGGCCACCACCCCTTGTTGGCGTAATTTTCGCAAAGCATGTACCTTAAAAATTAAATCTTCACGCAGCTCTTCACTGCTTTTTATCTCTTTGAAATGATCCTTATGTAACCGTGCGGCCAGTGCAATCTCAGCCCTGGCCATGACCCAGTTGGAAAAATGGTTGCAGCGGGCATGATAGAGCAGAGATTCTTCCGGAATACTTTTCAGTAAATTCTCAAACTCTCGCAGACGTCCAGCCCTGTCGATCTCTACCCCATCAGGAGTGCGAAAGATAAAGTCACCAAAACCAAGGTAATTCAGAAAGAATTCATGCAGTTCCCCGCGCATGGTCTCAGCTTTTTTCTCAATAAACACTGCAGGAATCTCCAGGGCGAGTTCCCTGTTCCCGGTTTCCGTACTCAACATGAGCAGAGGCAGGTCCGGAACTCTGGAGCGAATCTCGGTAAGCAACTCAAAGCCTGCCCGAGCCGACTCCCGTCCGGCCCGTGCAAAGCGGACATCGGACATCACACAAAAGATGTAAGGCTGATACTGCTCAAACAGCTGCATGGCCTCTTCATAATTTGAGGCGGTGAGAATCTTGGGCCGGGCCCGCATCTTGAGCAGCCGATGCAGTTCATTGAGCCCCTCATCAAGTACCGCCTGGGTCTGCTGCACCACCTCGCCATAAAGCATGGGCAGCAAAGTGGAACGGTGCAGAGGGGAATCCTCCACCAGCAGGATGACCCGAACCATGGCCTTAGCGGTATCAAAATCAACATTCACCCGGTCTTCGGCACTCTTGACTATTGCAAGCATGATATCGGAATCACAGCACCAGATATAGGTGTTGTCAAAACAGGGCTGGTTGAGACCTTCTGCCTGGTTTACAGCGTCCCGAACAGAGTGAGCCAATAAAATAACCGGCGTATCAGGATGCTTTTTTCGTACCTTACTGCCAAAAACACAGCCGTCCATACCTCCCAGGTGGGGCATGGTGACCACCAGATCAAAATGATGCCTGCCAAGCAGAGTCAGGGCCTGATCGGCTGTGGCTGCCGTGGTTATGCGCGGCGGCTGGGAAAGATTGAGGCCATGGTACTCGTTGATGATTCGCGAGGCCATGGACCCGTCTTCCTCCATGATATAGGCATCATAGGGGCTGGAAACAAGCAGAATCTCACGTACCTTGAAGGCCATGAGCTCATGGAAAATTTTAAAATGGGGATCGTAGTCGTCGATATAGTGCAAAGAGGAAACCATAATCAGCATCCCGGTGAGAGGTTCATTCTCCAAGTTGCTTTCTATTTTACTCCATTGGACCAAAAAACATCATCTTTTTTTCAATGAACAGGTCCACTGCCGGACTTGAAGATCCGGGCAGTTCGGCAGGCCAATCTTATTTTACTATTCCAAACCCTTCTTGACACCATTCACAGAGTGCAACAACTGGAGACCCCGTGGAATTTTTGTCTTTTCAAACATGGCCCGGGAGACAGATTCAATTTTTCTGCCAGGGTTAGGGGACTGAATTTTTTTCGCGGTTTTTTGGGCGAAAATCAGCGGATGGCTTGACCATTCACGTTCTGTCCCCGGCTTGAAAAAGGAAAAATAAAATCAGTCCCCTAACCCGCATATTTCACAAGTCGAGGCGGCTGCAGATGCGCTGAGCGCAGGAGTAGGCTATAGTTGCCTATGCCTGCTCCTGCAGCGACAAAGCAGGTGCGGTCGCATCGGCTTGCCTTCGGT
>JAYEKB010000002.1:0-23032 GCA_034660835.1 Thermodesulfobacteriota bacterium | reverse complement strand
TGGTACCGGAGGTCGGAGTCGAACCGACACGGAGTTGCCCCCGCTGGATTTTGAGTCCAGTGCGTCTACCAGTTTCACCACTCCGGCATGAATGCTCATTTTTACTGCACCATCCTTTTTGCTGTCAAGGATAAAGCGGAGGCAGCTGCAAATCTTCTGTCTTTCGGACAATAGTATTGAATTTGACACTACTTGCCGGAGGTTGTAGAGTTGCCCTCCTGTTGTAAAGAATAAACTTCAGCTGCCATTTTTATAATCCTCTTCCCCTTGGTTTTTTCCCGATCATGACCGTTTTTTTTATTGCCGGAAGTATTTTTTTATTAGCCGGTTTTGTGCAGGGACTGACCGGTTTTGGTTCCGCCCTGGTGGCAATCCCCCTGCTGAGCTTAATTGTCGACATCAAGACAGCTGTTCCCCTGTGTATGCTCAACGGATTGATCATCACCAGCTATTTGGCCTTTAAACTGCGTCATCACCTGGACCGGGACAAAATATTCCCTCTGCTCATTGGTTCCCTGCCCGGAATAGTAGTGGGCGTGAGCCTGCTTAAACAAGTTGATGCCTCGTATATCCGTTACGGAATTGGTGCATTGCTCATCATCTACAGCCTGTTCAACCTGGTCTTCAGTCCCCGGCCGCTAAATCCGGGCAAGACCTGGGGATATCTGGCCGGGTTTTTAACCGGTACAATCGGTGCCGCCTTCAGTGCCGGCGGACCACCTGCCATTATCTACACCACCTTGACTTCCTGGAAAAAAGAGGAGATCAAGGCAACACTCACCGGTTTTTTTGCGACAACCGGTTTAATCACTGTCATTGTGCATGGTGCAAGCGGGATAACGACCTTGATCACGCTAAAGATTTTCGCAGTCACAGCACCGTTTGTGCTCATCGGCACAACCCTTGGTTCCCTGGTATCCGGGCGAATCAACAGGAGAACCTACCTGCAGCTTATTTATTGTTTTTTGATTGTGATGGGAATAATGATGATGCTCACCTGACAGGTTGGAACAGGCGGTTACTCTTCCAGGAAAACCCTGCGCAGCTTGTAAAAGTAATCAATGCCTGACCAAACGGTGAGGACCAAGGCAATATAGACCAGACCAAGGCCGATCTGGTGCAGGTAGGGGATCGGCAGCACGCCCAGGGGAAAGATCAGAGTGCCCAGGCCGATATATTGCATAATTGATTTTATTTTGCCAAGGCCGCTGGCAGCGACCACAATGCCGGAAGTAGAAGCTACACCCCGCAGGCCGGTAACCAGCATTTCCCGGGACAGGATTACCAGGGCAATCCAGGCCGGAAGCCTGCCCAGTGGAATCAACATGATCAGTGCTGCGGCTACCAGCACCTTGTCAGCAAGAGGATCCATCAGCTTGCCCAACACCGTAACCGCCTCGTAACGACGGGCTACATATCCGTCGACCCAATCCGTACCGGCTGCAATTGAGAAAACCAGCCAGGCGAAAAAAGCCATGGGAGTTGTCTGCTCGAACATGAGCAACACGGCCAGCAGGCCGGTGAGGACAAAGCGAGCTGCGGTTATCAGGTTTGGCAGATGCCGAACCCGGTTTATTTCACTCAATTGACGGTTACCATCTGTCGCACGTTGATACTTGGTCCTGCAGAAGAACGGCCACCTCTACTGTAAGCGCGGTACAGGCGCATTACTTTGCTCACGTAAGCCACTGTCTCCGGAATACGGGGGACAGTCTTCTTGACCCGGCCCGGTCCGGCATTGTAGGCGGCCAGGCTGAGTCGTAGATTACCCTGGTAACAGTCTAACATTTGCCTGATGTAACGGGTGCCGCCATAGATATTCTGTCCGGCGTCAAAGGGATCTTTTACCTTCAGATCCCTTGCCGTACCGGGCATGAGCTGCATTAATCCCTGGGCGCCTTGAGAGGAAACAGCGCGCGGGTTAAAATTTGACTCAGTTTTGATGATTGCCTTAATAAGCATGGGGTCTACCCGGTGTGCACGGGCCGCACGCTGTATATGGTGATCAAAACTATACGGTGCCATGCTCTTGCTGCGGGATCTCATGAGCCGCATGGGACGGGGCTTACTGGAGTACACCCGGCCGGAGCCGGCCCGTTTGGCAGGCTCTCTCAGTAAGGGGTTCAGCTTGGCAAGTTTATACCGATTATCAGTGGGAACATTGGTATAATGACAGACGCCCCGGTCATCTACATATTTATAGATTTCCGCCCCGGCCGGACCCGCATAAACCAGTGCACAGAATATAAACAGAGAAAGATGTAGACGAGACCCCATATCGTATCCCCTACTTCTGCCTTTTTTCCCAATCAGCTAAAAACTGCTCCATACCGATATCCGTCAGCGGATGCCTGGCCATCTGGGCAATCACCTTGTAAGGGATCGTGGCGATGTCTGCGCCGATAAGAGCTGACTGGACCACATGCATGGGGCTACGGACAGAGGCGACAATGACTTCAGTACTGAAACCATAGTTTCGCAGTATAGTCATGATGTCGCTGATGAGCTCCATGCCGTCCTGGGAGATGTCATCAAGCCTGCCGACAAAGGGGCTGACATAGGTGGCACCGGCCTTGGCAGCAAGCAGGGCCTGGGTAGATGAAAAAACCAGGGTGACATTGGTCTTGATGTTCTCGGCGGTAAGCCGTTTAACCGCCTTGAGCCCCTCTTCAATCATCGGTACTTTGACAACGATATTATCATGTATCTTAGCAAGCTCGCGGGCCTCAACCACCATACCGTCGGCATCAAGGCTGACTACCTCGGCACTGATCGGACCGTCGACAAGGGCGCAGATATCCGCAAGGATGTCACTGAAAGGGCGCTGTTCTTTAGAGACAAGGGATGGGTTTGTGGTCACACCGTCTACCATCCCGAGTTCAAGGCCTTTTTTTATCTCTTCAATGTTTGCGGTATCGATAAAAAATTTCATGCATCCCCTCCCGGCTTACCGGCAGTAAATTTATCACAGCATTTATCGCTGCAGAAATAATATGTTGTTCCATCCTGGTGCAGGCGAATGGCCTGATGCTTCGGAATCAGGGTGTGGCAGACCGGGTCTTCCACGAGCACATCTTCAACCGAAGGACCAGCTGTTTTTTCTTTTTGTCGTTTTTCCGTCTCGTCTTCGATTTTTTTTCGAATAAGATTACGGATCAGCCGCCAGGCAATGTAGAGCAGTACGGCGAGAATAAGCAGTCGCTGGGGACTCATAGTACACCTCTCGTCGACCGCCCTTCCTTGCACCTCTGCTTCACATACATACTTCTATTATATCCCTGTAAACACAAATGTCTAACCAATTTAAAAAATTATCAATGATTATGTCGAAGATTAAGAGATTGTCATTGTAAGCGGAACAAGAGGTTCACTTCAGCCAATGCACCCGCTCGACATCTTCCGTGTCGGACTTGAGCCGTAGTTCCGTCAGCAGCTCAACAATTGTTTTGTCGAGCAGGGGATGAAGCATTTCATGGGCAACTTCGGCCAGGGGTTCCAGCACAAACAACCGCTCATGCATTGCCGTATGGGGCAGGTTCAGCTCAGGTGAGTGCATGACCAGATCGTCAAAGAGCAACAGGTCAAGATCAAGCGTTCTGTCCTGGTGTTCGGACTGGTCTGTTGACCTGGTTCTGCCGAATTTCTGCTCTACCTGCAGGAGAACCGCCAACAGTGCTTCCGGAGTTAGTCCCGTTCGTAACAGGCCAACCGCGTTAATAAACCAGTGCGGACTTTCCATGTCAAACGGCCTGGTCCGGTAGGGTGAGGATAAAACCTGTGGAAAAATATCGGGATGATCAGCCAGGGCATGCCAACCCCCCTGCAGCAGTTTTCGGGACTGGCCGAGATTGGAACCAAGTCCTATGCAGGCTAAATGGGGAGGTGAGGCGCTCTTCACAAAAAGTTTGGCTGAAAAGGAAAAGAGTCCACCGCCCAGCTGGACACAGGGCAGTGGAATAAAATCAGAACTTGGCCAGATCCAGAACGTCAAACATGGTGTACATGCCATTAGGACGATCCGCTACCCAGGCAGCGGCCAGGGCAGCTCCGCGGGCAAAGTTGTCCCGGCTGTGTGCGCGGTGGGTTATTTCGATTCGTTCTCCGGCACCGGCAAAATAAACCGTGTGTTCACCCACTATATCTCCGGCCCGAATGGTCTGGATACCGATTTCCTGGTCTGTCCGTTCTCCGATCATACCGTTTCGTTCAAAGACACCGACCTGGGACAGGTCACGTCCCAGTCCATTCGCTGCCATCTCTCCTAATTTAAGCGCAGTTCCGGAGGGAGCATCTTTTTTCATCCGGTGATGGGCCTCAACAATCTCCACGTCATAACCATTACCCAGAACAGCAGCGGTTTTTTCTACCAGCTTGAATAATACATTCACGCCAACCGCCATGTTCGGAGCCTGTACACAGGGAAAGTTTGCTTCAGCGGTAGTTTTTAATGTTGCCAGCTCATCAGTTGACAGGCCCGTGGTCCCGATTACCATGGCCCGGCCATGCTCTGCCGCAACCTTGACAAACTCCATGGTGGCTTTATGAAAGGTGAAATCAATGATCACATCACCCTGATCAATGACCTGCTCAAGACCGGCAGAAATCTTGACACCAGTGGTGCCGAATCCTGCATTTTCTCCCACATCCTTGCCAACAGCAGGACTGTCCGATTGCTCAAAGGCTGCCGCCAGTGAGAGATCGGGATTCTGCTGTACCATATAACTGATACGCTGGCCCATACGGCCGGCAGCACCGGCAACAATTACGTTAGTCATAATATTATCGCATTTTTAATTCTGAGTTTGTTCTTTGGGGATAAGCTAGCCCCTAACCCCTTGTCCCTAATCCCTGACTATAATAATCCCACCGTCTTCATTTCTGCGGTCAATTTGGAAATGGAATCTTCATCCATCTCAGACATGGGCAGCCGGACTTCAGCTGTTGCTATCTTACCCATCATCTGCAGTCCCTTTTTGGCCGGTGCCGGGCTGGGATAGCAGAACATGGTTCCCATAAGCCCGAACAATTTGTAATGAATCTCGTTGGCTTTGGCAAGATCACCGGCCAGGGCAGCCTCCATCATGTCGGCCACGCCGCGCGGTTCGACATTAGAGGTTACCGAAATAACGCCACTGCCGCCGACCAATACGGTCGCCATGCAGGTAAAATCGTCACCGGACAGGACAATAAAATTATCCGGACAGCAGCGAATAACCTCGGAGACCTGGTTCAGGCTGCCGCTGGCCTCTTTAATACCGATAACGTTTGGCAGCTCAGCCAGGCGGGCAACCGTTGCCGGCAACATATTTGTCACCGTACGACTGGGCACATTGTAGAGAATCATGGGAATGTCTACAGCGTCTACAATGGCCTTGAAGTGCTGGTATAGCCCTTCCTGGCTCGGTTTGTTATAATACGGTACCACGGACAACACTGCATCAGCACCACTGGCCTTGGCCGATTCGGTCAGTTCAATGGCTTCCAGAGTGTTGTTGGCTCCAGTACCGGCAATGACCGGCACCCGGCCGTCAACGATCTGCACGGTCAGCTCGATCACCCGTTTATGCTCGTCAAAATCCAGGGTTGCGGATTCTCCCGTAGTCCCGCATGGAACCAGGCCGTGGATACCGCTGTCAATCTGGAAGTTTATCAGGTTGGTGAGACCTTCTTCGTCAACCTTGCCGTCGCGCATCGGGGTTACAATTGCGGTATTTGCACCTTGAATCTTTTTCATATCATCCTCCTAACCCGGGTGAACCGGGAAATACGAAATTAGAAGCACGAAATTAGAAACAAATTCTAATGATTAAAATTCAAATTTTCTAAACTTCGCTCGAGAGCTTCTGTTTGCTATTAAGTTCCATAACCGAGTTCAGCGACTATTTTCGAACAACAAAAAGTATCCCCCAAGGGGATATTGTCTGCTGAGTCTGTTACTGAGAAGTTTTGAGCATTGTAGCATTTGAATTTCGAATTTGTTTCGGTTTTCGATATTCGAATTTCGAGTTTATGGTATTTTTTTGAAAGTAAAAATAAATTAGTAAAAAAACTAAAGCAACGCCTCGGCGTTTAACTCTCCTTTATACACCACATGGGCCGGTCCTTTGAGAAAAACATTTTCAGCCGACTCACCTTCTTTAATATCAAACAAAATACTTAATTGATCGCCGCCCGAGGTTATTATCTTCACCGGTGATGCCGCCTGATCAAGCAGGGCTGCGATCAGGGCACCGGCGACGGCACCTGTGCCGCAGGCACGGGTTTCGTCTTCCACACCGCGCTCATAGGTGCGGACCTTGAATCCATTGCCATGTTTTTGTACGAAATTAACATTTGTACCGGCAGGCATAAACGTCGCATGATGGCGTATACGGCTGCCCTGTGCGCAGACATCAATTTGCTCGATATCATCGACAAAAAGGACTGCGTGCGGTACCCCGGTATCAACAGTGTGCAGCCGAACAGTTTTATCATCAACTGTGATCTCACGGTGCATCTGCACATCCCCGGGGTCTGTCATTTTGACGGAGATATTGATATCTGCTACCTGTGCCTCAATAATTCCCGCCAGGGTTTCAAAACACATCCGGGCCGGGGCAATGCCGTGCATATAGGCAAAACGGGCCGCGCAACGTGCACCGTTGCCGCACATTTCAGCAACCGAGCCGTCAGCATTAAAGAACAGCCATTTAAAATCTGCCTGATCTGAATCCTCGATCAGGATCAATCCGTCCGCACCTGCTGAAAATTTTCGGCGGCAAACCAGGGCGGCAAACTCGGCCATGGCCTCCCGCACGATAAGCGGTTTGCGGTGATCGATAATAATAAAATCATTGCCGGTGCCGCTCATTTTGACAAAGGGCACGGGAAACTGTGCTATCTGCATGGTTAAAAGGGGTTGGTTAAAAGGGGTCAGAGTAAAATTAACTTTTTGATTTTGGATGTTTTATCCTGTTTGCCGGTGGTTAAGTTTTTTACTCTGACCCCTTTTAACCGGCTGTCAGCATCAATAAACTCAGTTCTCAACATGGGAATTAATCCAAAACGCTGAGTAACTCTCCGCGCAGTAAAGTTTCATACTCTTCCCGGTAGCGGATAATCTGGAAGCGGTCATTACTGACCAGTACTTCGGCAGCCCTGGGCCGGGAATTATAGTTGGAGGACATGGAAAAACCATAGGCACCGCTGCTCATAATGGCCAGCAGATCACCTTGGCTGGATTTAGGCATCATTCGGTCACGGGCCATAAAATCACTAGTCTCGCAGATGGGCCCGACAATGTCAACCCGTTGCCCGGTGTCATCGTTTTCCCGTACCGGGATAATCTCGTGATAGGCACCGTACAGGGAAGGCCTTGTCAGGTCATTCATGGCCGCATCTACGATTACGAACCGTTTATCATTTTCGCCGCCGGTATTGACCTTTGTGTACTGGACCTCGGTGACCAGAATACCGGCATTGCCTGTGATCACCCGGCCCGGTTCAAGGATCAGGGTGCATTCCATACCGGTAAGCTCAGCACGGATAGCGGCTGCATAATCATGGGGATGGGGCGGCTCTTCATCATCGTAGGTGATACCGACACCGCCGCCAAGATCAAGGTATTTGATCTTGATTCCTTCCTGTTCAAGGTTTGCAATGAATCCCTTGAGTCTTCGTAGCGCCTCGACAAAGGGGTCGATCTGTGTCAGCTGGGACCCGATATGGCAACTCACGCCGACAATTTCGATATTCTCCATATCCCGGGCCCGCAGATACTCGTGCAGTGCCTCATCCACGGGCACTCCAAACTTATTTTCGGCCAGGCCGGTGGATATATAGGCATGGGTCTTCGGATCTACATCAGGGTTGATGCGAAAGGCTACCGGCGCTTTGGTGTTCAATTCAGCAGCAACCTCCTGGAGCCTGTCCAGTTCCTGGGGTGACTCAACATTAAACATCAGGATGCCCGCATACAGGGCTTCACGCATTTCCGCCATGGTCTTACCCACACCGGAATAGATGATTTTCTGTGAATCAATGCCCGCCTTCATGGCTCGAAACAGTTCTCCACCTGAGACAATGTCAGCGCCGCCGCCCATCTGTCCGAAAATATTTAAGATGGCGATATTGGAACAGGCCTTAACCGCAAAGCAGGTCAGATGATCCATGCCGTTAAAGCCGGACTCAAAGGCCTGAAAATGTCGTTTTAATGTGGCACTGCTGTAGAGGTAAAAGGGGGTTCCTACCTGCTCGGCAATATCATCTACAGATACGTTTTCACAGCATAACATTTTGTTTTTATATGTAAAATGATGCATAATCGACTGGATTAGGGTAGGCAGCTGTTTGGCCTGAATGACCGCATTCTGACCACTTTAATTTACTTTATAATCATAACCTCAGGAGAACTGACACTCTCGTTAGGCGGATCACTTCGGTCAATGGAGGAAACCGAATAAAACAATCGGACACCATTGTCCGGTACTGACCGATCCTCGTACAGGGTGTAAGGAACACTGACCTCACCTATCATCACAGGAGCGCTGTTTCCGGGCAGTCGACGATATACCCGGTAGCCCTTCAGGTCCTTCTCCTGGACAGGGTTCCAGAATATTTTGACACTGGACGCGGTGCGCACGGCCTTTACACCAGTGGGTGGTACCGGTGCGGTCTGGTCTACCGGAGTAGCCTCGACAGACTCGCTGAGACCGCCGCCGACCGTTCCCTTATCATACACGGTTACAGCCTGTACCCGGTAGAAATACTTGCGGCTGTTGGTAACCGAAGTATCAACAAAACTACGGTCAGCTACCGGCTCGCCAATATTTTCAAAGGGTGCCCCTCCGACGCTACGGGATACCTGGTACCTGACCGGTTTACTGATCGATGTCCCATCTATATGGGTCGTGACCGGCAGCCAGCTCAGGCTGATCGCACTGTCTTTGACCTCGGCAGTAAGGTCGGTCGGGGACGTGGGTGGAGTTTGCCAGATAAAAGAAACCAGGTTGGAGTCTACAGATTCGGCTAACCAGCCTCTCTTGCTTCGCACCTTAAAAAAGTACAGGTTGCCGGGTCGCAACAGGGTTGCTTCGTAGGTAGCAATTTTCCTGCCCTCACCCGGAAGGGCGCCTCCCGGCAGAACAATGGGGTTGCCAAAGGGAATGGGGCAGGTGTCACAATAGGAGTCTGCAGGTATTACTGCCCTGTAGAGGACAAAACTGTCAATCTCCAAAATATCTTCGCCGGTTACGGTCTCAATGGGATAACTCCAGTACAGGGACACACCCTTTTCACTGAGTTCATAGCGCAGGTCCGTTATCGGTACCGGGACCACACCCTGCGGCGCAACGGGCAAGGTTTTGTACCCACATCCACCAAGGGCGGTCAGCAAAATCAGGGCAGCCGGCAGGCTGAGGAAAACTCTCGTTGCCATCGTAGACCAGTCAAACTTCATCATGCTATTCCCAGTTGTTGTTCCGCACGAACCAGGGCCTCTTCAACCCGCACCCCGGCCGTGCCGCCTGCAGAGGTCCGACTGTTCACCGAACCCTCCACGGAAAGGACATCAAAAATATCAATTTCAATACGATCTGAAAACTGCTGCAGCTCTTCCAGGCTCAATTCCACGAGCTCAATTCCACGCTTCTGGCACAGCGCTACAATTCTGCCCACCACCCCGTGCGCCTGGCGGAAAGGTAAATTTTTCGTAACCAGGTAGTCGGCAATATCGGTTGCCGTCATAAAACCGCCACGGGTCGCCTCTTTCATCCGATCGGTATTAAACTCACTGTTGGCCAACAGCTCGGCCGTAATTGACAGAGAGGCCTTAACTGTATCCAGGGCATCAAAAATCTGCTCCTTGTCCTCCTGTAAATCCCGGTTATAGGTGAGCGGCAGTCCCTTCACCGTCATGAGCAGCGACACGAGTGAGCCGGTCACCCGGCCGGCCTTACCTCGAATCAGTTCCGGAATATCCGGATTCTTTTTCTGGGGCATGATGGAGGAGCCGGTACAGTAGCGATCCCCGATCTCGATAAATTCAAATTCCTTGGACGACCAGAGTACCAGCTCTTCAGCCATTCTGCTCAAATGCAGCTGGATAGTGGTCAGGCAGAAAAGAAACTCCAGCCCAAAATCACGATCAGCCGCAGTATCCATGGAGTTTATGGAAACAGCAGGAAAATTCAGTTCCCTGGCCACAAACTCGCGGTCAATGGGCAACCCTGTTCCGGCCAGGGCCGCTGTGCCAAGGGGCATGATATTGATTCGCTTCATGCAATCCGCCATTCGCTCGCGATCACGGCCGAACATCTCCACATAGGCCAGCAAATGGTGAGAGAGCAGCACGGGCTGGGCCCGCTGCATATGGGTATACCCAGGCATTACCGCCCCCAGACAGGCCCGGGACTGGCGGATAAACGCTTTTTGCACTTCTGCCAGCAGTCGGTCAAGGGCAGCTCCCTCATCGCGCAGGTACAACCGGATGTCGAGGGCCACCTGGTCGTTGCGGCTGCGGGCAGTGTGCAGCTTTTCTCCGGCAGCACCAACACGATCGGTGAGTGCTTTTTCGATATTCATGTGAATATCTTCAAGCTCGGGTCGAAAGACAAAGGTGCCGTCGTTAATTTCCTGTTCGATCTCAGCCAGTCCCCGCAGGATAGCATCACGCTCATCACCGGTTATCAGCCCCTGCTTTGCCAGCATGCACGCATGGGCCCTGGATCCCATGATATCGTGACGGTACAGCCGCCAGTCATAACTGATCGACTCGGTAAAGGTTTCAACAGAGGCAGCAGTTGCTTCCGTAAAACGGCCGCCCCAGAGCTTAGCCGATTTTTTCTTTGCGTCAGCCATCTATTTATTGAGGTTTAAGGCCTGAATCTGCAGGCGCAGGGAGTTGAGTTTGATAAAGCCGGCTGCATCGGCCTGATTATATACCTCATCCTCTTCAAAGGTGGCAAAGGCCTCGGAGTAGAGCGAGTTATCCGACTTGCGGCCCACCGGGATGCAGTTGCCCTTGTACAACTTCAACCGCACTGTGCCGTTCACCGTCTTCTGGCTCTCATCCATCGTCTTCTGCAGCATTTCCATTTCCGGAGAAAACCAGAACCCGTTATAAATCAACCTGGCATATTCAGGAATCAGGCTGTCCCGGATGCGCATGACTTCACGGTCCAGAGTAATGGTTTCCAGGTCACGGTGCGCTGCCCGCAGGATAGTGCCGCCGGGGGTCTCGTAGACACCACGCGACTTCATGCCCACAAACCGGTTTTCCACCATGTCCAGACGACCGATACCGTTATTGCCGCCCAGGGTATTGAGTTTTGCAAACAGTTCCACCGGACCAAGCCGCTCACCGTCAATGGCCACCGGATTGCCCTGCTCAAAATCCAACTCAGTATAGGTCGGCCTGTCCGGTGCCTTTTCCGGTGACAGCGAAAGTTTAAACATACTCTCCTCGGGCTCGTTCCAGGGATCTTCCAGGATGCCGCCTTCAAAGCTGATATGGAGCAGGTTCTCGTCGGAGCTGTAGGGATTCTTTTTGGTAGTCGGTATAGGAATACTATGTTCCCTGGCAAAGGCGACCAGTTTTTTGCGTGAATTGAGATCCCAGATCCGCCAGGGAGCGATAATCTGCAACCTGGGGTTTAAGGCCAGGTAGGTAAGCTCAAAACGGACCTGGTCATTTCCCTTGCCGGTGGCGCCGTGGCTGACCGCATCCGCACCTTCCTGCTCGGCAATGCGAACCTGTTCCCTGCCGATAATCGGCCTGGCAAGGGAGGTGCCCAACAGGTAGGATCCCTCGTAAATGGCATTGGCCCGAAAGGCGGGAAAGATGTAGTCACGGACAAACTCCTCGCGCAGGTCGGAAATAACAACCTTTTCTGCGCCGGTAGCCATACCCTTTTCCCGGATCGCATCCCAGTCTTCATGCTGACCAACGTCAGCGGCAAAGGCGATAATCGGGCACTCGTATTCCCGGGCCAGCCATTTAAGGATTACCGAGGTGTCCAGTCCACCGGAATAGGCCAGTACTATTTTATTTACGCTCATGATTTATTATATACGGTTAGTTTATGCCGTTGATCATATATTCCAGGATTGCCTTGTGCATGTGCATCTTGTTCTCTGCCTGGTCAAAGGCAACGCACTGTGACCCTTCCAGCACCTCTTCGGTAATCTCTTCCTCACGATGGGCAGGCAGGCAGTGCAGAACAACAGCGTCTGCTGCTGCACGAGCCAGCAGATCAGCATTTAACTGATATGGTCGGAAAATATCCAGCCGCATTGAAGCCTCATCCTCCTGGCCCATGGATGCCCAGACATCAACATTGATGACATCAGCACCGGCAACAGCCTCTGCCGGATCACGCAGCACGTTGATCGGCTGGGAACTGCGTTCCCGAGCAACTTTCAGGATTTCCGGGTCAGGTTCATATCCTTCCGGACAGGCCAGAGTCAGGGGGAATCCCAACACTGATGCCGCCTGGATAAGAGAGTTGGCCATATTGTTGCCGTCACCCAGCCAGACGATCTTCAGATCTTCAGGTGCACCCTTTTTTTCGATTACTGTCATGATATCGCTTAAAATCTGACAGGGGTGGTGGAGATCGGTCAGGGCGTTGATCACAGGAACATCGGAATACCGGGCCAGCTCTTCCACTACCTCCTGGCCGAATGTACGTACCACGATACCGTCTACGTAACGGGCCAGTACCCGGGCCGTATCCTTCAACGGTTCACCCCTGCCAAGTTGTGTCTCTTTGGCCGACATAAAGATAACCTGGCCGCCCATTTTATACATGGCCGATTCAAAGGAAACCCGGGTCCGGGTCGAAGGTTTTTCAAACAGCATGCAGAGCGTGCGTCCGGCAAGCTGCTGGTGCCGCTTACCCTCTCGGGCCTCTTGTTTTAAAACTTGTGCCCGGTCAAGAAACGCCTGAAACTGTGATCGTGTAAAATCCTGTAATGCCAGCAGATGGGTTTTCATAACTCTTGTCTCAATTCTCAAAAAAAAACAGTTCAACCACGGGATAATTTCATGAACCAATGGCTCTGAAATCCGCGAGCAGTTGAACTCAAAAATAATTGATATTAAAAAAACATCGGTTTTGCAAAGTAATTCTGCTGTAACCGATAATATTCCTATGGTTTTATGATATGTACTGGAAGAAAATGGCCGAAGGATGGCCCTTATCAGCATGGAAGTTTCAATCTATCTCAGGTAACCCTGACTCGGTCCACGGTCAAAATATATAGAGGGTCTCTTTACCTTTAGGTTCACAAATTCAACCTCGCTCTACAGGATAGTTTTTATCTGCCGCTTACCTATCACCTATTATGCGTCCTCATAAGAAAGGGGAACAGAGATAAAAAAGGTTGTTCCTCTGTCCTCAGAGGTAGAGAACCAAACTTTGCCCTTCAAATATTTCTCTCCGAACAGCTTCATGCTATACGTACCGATTCCCCGTCCTTTTCCCTTTGTGGAAAAAGAACGTTGGAAAATCTGTAACTGGGTTGACTGTGGCATGAAACCAGCATTATGAACACTGAACACGCCAGAGGATTCTTTTTGTATGCAGCGAATTGAGACCACTTCTGAGGGAGAAGATGCTTCAATCGCGTTCTTGATCATGTTGGAGAGAACTCGGCGCAAGAGCGTACGATCTGTTATGATACCGAAATCATCGCACTCTTTTCCTTTAGTAACGCTCCCAATGGGCCTGGCACGAGAGAACGTGTGAACAAGCTCATCGACTAACGCACCAGCACTGAAAACGCCCCCTAGTTCCACAGATAAGCCTCCATGCTCTGCCTGAAGAAGCTTGGTGTGGGATGCTATCTCCGCTGTCAGTTCCCTGGTTGCCATTTGAATATTTTCTGTGAATTTGACGAAATCTTCCTCGTTTTTCGCTCTCGCTGCGAACTCCGAGAGGGCAGCTATCACATAGAGAGAGTTATTCACGTCGTGAAAAAGGGTCCGCTCGAGCACCTCTTGTCGCTTTTCATCCCCAATGTCCTGCAGACTGAATATTGTATACTCTGTACCATCAGAAGTGTATGGCGATGCCCACACTCTAAAGTCATATGCATCGCCCGAGGGAGTGGTGATTCTGCATTCCTCTTCCACCTCAAGCTGTTGTTGCTGGGACTGAAGAATAGCTTTCACGGCGCCGCATTGGCGACAGAATTTGGTCGTACCGCAACCCGCTGCGCTTTCGTGCGCGTGAATACAGTTGAAAATTTCTCCCGGCCGTTTGCCCAGGATATCCTGACCTGATGTTGCCCCCAGTAACTCCATAAGCCGCTGGTTATTGTAGACTATCTGGCGCTGTCGGTTAAGAACCATCAGAATAGATGGTATCACGTGCAGGATATGTTCAAGCAACCCGGTATCTTTCAATGCTTCGGCATCTCGCAATATGCTCTCGATATCAACCCTTTCTGCTGGAGCAAACTTCGTGTCACTACTGCTCATCGCGATCTCCTTTCACCCAACATCAGCAATCCTCAGTAACCTTGAGAACCAGCCGGGAAATTGATGAGGACCAGGACCAAAAAAGCCGGGTTGCCTTATCAAATAGGCAACCCGGCTATCTCATGAGATCCGTGGTTTTCCGTCTCTACCTTACGGTAGATTTGGCTTTTCTTGCTTAACTCTCATTCGTACCTTAAGAATATATGAAGAAATTGCTACGAGTCAAGAAAATAGCGTGGTGATTGGAGAAATAAAGACAGCTGTCATCACTTATCTGTTGGTACCGGAAATCAGTGACGCCAGCCTCGGCAAAGCAGCCCTTCAGGGTTTTGATCAGCAATTATATTTTCCCGGTAAAACTGAATTTCTGACCATCAATACTGACCTGCATCATCAAGCCACCTTGGGTGATGATGCAGGGCTACCCTGCCTTTATTGGCCCATTACCGGCCCAGTGGTTTTGTTTGGGGAGCTCGTTTTGTAAAGCTGAATTTCTGGCCGCCGACACTGGCTTCGTACATTAAGCCGCCTTTTGTAATGGTGAAGGTCGCCATACCCTTGTTGTAGCCAGCTTTGGCTATGTTGGCGTTGTTCTTGCCACCGCTGGCAGTAGCGGAACTGCCGCCGGTATTGGCAGAAGCGCCAACTGCGGCTGTCAATGCGGTGGCCTGGGCTTCAGCACCGAATTCAAAGTTGCCGTTGATAAATTCGTTGAGTGCGCGTTTATCCTGGAAGAACACAACCTGGCTGAAACCGGATCCACCAAGCTGGAAACCAATAGTTGCCTGGGTCATCGCTGTATCGCCCATGTATTTGCCCTGCTCGTAGACCCTTCCTTTTCCATAGGCACCGCCCACCACAAACCCTGCCTTGCCGATGGTCGGAAAGAGGGCGTATCCATAGGCGTTGTTGAACATTTCAGAGATTCCGGCATCCACGAACATTTTTTTTGTGCCATCAAACTTGTCTGCCCATGCAGGGGAGAACAGGAGAGAAAGTAGTACCAGTGTGAGTAATGCTGTTCGTATGATTCGTTTCATAGTAGAGCTCCTTTTTCTGAGTAATCAGGTATCTTTTTGTAAACAATACTTCAGCCGCGACCCCAATGGACATCGGGATAACAGCGATGGACATCAGATATTACAATCAATTGCCATAGATGTGGTGAAAAGTCAATTCAATGTCGTCAGGCCAACATTCAAAGCATCCTTTAATCGGAAGGCATGGTGATGGAGAACGTTCATGATTTATCTAAATTCTTCTTCACCGGCAGCAACACCGACTTCACTATATGACTCCGTCCTTGTCAAAGCTTAAAACCTCCCCGTCATCCGGGATAAGGGCTTTGGCCAATAAGCCATTCTTTTCCAATGTCTGTTTCAATTGTAAACGGGTTGTGGGCAATGGTTAAGAGCTTCAAGGTGGTTAACTATAACAATATTCGGAGCAGTCTGCACAAAAGTCACCAGCTCCTCCAGGGGCATCAAAATTGGATCGCTGATGTCCAAACTGGCACTGCCTGCTGCCATTACCGCAATATCAGGCTTTAATTCTGTCAGAGTCCGTTCCACATCTTTGGTAAATACAGTATCGCCGCTAATATAGATCGAAGGCTCACCTGGATAGAGTAGTTTTACAGGTGAAAGTTAATCCGATATAGGGATGGGGTAACTTTGAATCGCCTATAAATGCACGCCGCAGTCGATTTTCCCGCATGAATTCATCAAGAGAGTTTTTTGAATTGAGTGAATGGCTTAAGTTCATTTTCATGAATAGAGGCAAGTAGTTCCTGAGGTGTATCCAGGAAATCTTCAGATAGTTTTTCCGGGTCAAAAAAACATTTATTAATGAGAGGTATCAAATTTAACTGCTCCCATCTCGTCACATAATACTGGATCATGTCGGGAATAAGGGAGAAAACGTCCACATTCGGATAAGGGTCAGTAAAACTTGAATCCTGTAATTTTTGAACGGAAAGGGTCTGAGATTTGTAAAAGTTTTCAATAAACATTATCTCTTGTGGCAGGCGTGCCTCAATCCCGAATCTCATCATGATCTTCGTAGCAATAAGCATTGTTTTAATTCCGGTAAGAGCCAGAGGAAGAGGAACGAAAATTTCTCTTGGTCTTTTCAGCATGAGATAATTCCGGATTGTGAGGATGATTTTACTCAACTCCACCGGTGTTGAATCCGCAAAATGATATATCTGGCCAGTGAACTCATCCCTGTTTTGAAGCACATGCCGAATAAAATAAGGAATTCTCTTTGCGTTGGTATATGTGTGGCGCACACCTTTTTTTGTGAAGAGTGCAGGCATAGACTTGTCAACTATTGCGAAAAGAAGGCGCTGGAGCCCTTGAATTTTATGGTCATGCTTTCCATAGACGATAGCCAGTCTGACAACAGTGTAATCAAGTCCTTCTGTCTTGCGAAGATGTTCCAGTGTCAGTTCGCACATCAACTTAGATTTGGCATAATTGCTCATCTTCGCTGTTAGAGGCAGGGTATCGGTTTCTTTGAGATCATCGCCCGAAGGCAGCACTGCTGCCGAACTAATGAATATATACGGAATGCCAAGGGCTATCGCGACTTTTGCCAGGTTTATCGAGCCAATATAGTTTGTTTCAAAGGTAAGTTTAGGATTGCTATCCAGGGCAACCATAGCTGTATTTATAATAAATTCAGGATGAAAGGACTGAAAATAATTTATTATATCATCAGCGTCCCTGATGCTCAGTCTCTTGCTGTTGGGGGCAAGAATATCATACCTCCATTTTTTTTTGAAATGATATACCAGAGCACCGCCAACAAGCCCTGTACCACCAATGATAATCCCAAATTTTTTGTTAAAGCCCATTTCCTGCTGAATCATAAAGCAACAACTCCTTATGTAACGATACGTGCTCCGAAAGGATCATAGGGCACCTGTACCGGTTTACAGTTCAGTGGTATAGCATATCACATAGTGACAAACTCTGTGATGAGTTACATAATCATGATTATGTATGAAACACTCCAGCATTTTGACCGGTATGTTTCATACAGGTTATTCTACTGTAAAACCAATTCCTGCAATTGAAACATATTTATAGCCGCCTGGAACTCCCGGGATGTATTCCTTTAGATTTGGGGATATATTTTAGAGAGTTAAGGTGCGGTCTCAGATTCAGATATTTTTGTATGCCAGTGCGTTAAGGTAGTTAAGGTAACCCAGCCAAAGCGGTATTGTCACGCCGTTAATATTTTTTTGAGAAGTGAACCGGCAGGGTTGGATTTTTTGAATTTTCATTACGCAAGATGTATTTGTAATATGTGGCAACTCTCTAACCCGCATATTTCATGAACATTTTGTTCCATGCAGTATAATATATGAATTTTTCATGATGGCAAAAGTAGACTCGAGTAGAACGCGTCAAATTGACAGAAAGAATAAGATAGCGGACGCGGCAAGGCTCGAGAAGAACACCCATTTTGTTACACAATCGACAATATTTTCATCGGTATCGCGACCGGAGATACGATCGGTCAGGTATTTTATGTACCCCCACGCGGGGACGTCATGGCCCAGCCTTTTTTTCAATTCCCATTGCAGATCGGTAACCAGGCAATGGCCATACCAGCCTTTTCTGCGCAAAATTGGACCAAAACCGTACCAGTATACAAGGGTAGCAAGCAGCAGGAGCAGGTGGGCTGTTCGCGTTTTGGCAAACAGCCATCCTATAATGCTGAACACGACAATAACGAGATGGATTCCATGCAGAATGATGTTAAGAATTTCGCCGCCAAGCTGCCAAAGACTCATCCCGCTTTTTCCTCGGTATCAGACGTACCTGAAGTATGTTCAAGAGCGACTGGACTGTTCATGATGTCGTCGGCATGGTTGATGACCCGCTCAAATGCAGCAGCATATTGATCAAGAAGTTCTTTTTCCGCGTTGGGAAACGAAGGCAGTTTGATCAGGTTCTGGTTCCCCTGCAATGTGGCATCCAGCGTATCCGGATCGTATTGCGGAAAAGGAATATCTTCAGGAAGTCGAAGAATTGATTTAAAATGGCCTTCCGTAAAAAATGGTTGCTGGTGGACCAAAGGATAGCGGGGCATGGTCACCTGGCAGCCTTCGGCTTGGAGGGCTCGCACCAGGAGCGGCAGAGACAGAGGGATACGGTCCGGGTTGAAGCGGATTATATACTCAAAATAAACCCGTTTGATGTGGGACGGCGACATAAAAGTATAAAAATCCAGGGATTCAAGTTTTTTTGAGAGATAGACGAGATTATCATTTCGTTTGAGGTTATGTTCGGGAAGACGTTTCAGCTGGATGCGGGCCAGAGCGGCTGACATCGGCGCAATGCGTGTCTTTATGCCAAAACTTGTTGCAGCAAACCTGCGTGCCGGTGTCTCCAGTTCAATGATCCGGGTAATATCGCCGAGCAGTGTTGCCCGTTCATAGTAGGCATACTTCCGGCAGAGAAAAATGCCCCCCTCGCCTGCAGGGGCCAGCTTGTCTCCCTGCAGGCTGAAGACACCTATATCTCCCAGGGATCCGCAGGGACGATCCCGCCACATTGCGCCGTGGGTGTGTGAGGCGTCCTCGATGATTTTCAGATCGTGTTTTTGGGCCACCTCGTAAATTTCCGTCATCCTGGAGGGCAGGCCCCAAAGGTGAACAACAACGATTGCCCTGGTGCGGTCGGTAATCTTTTTCTCTAAATCTTTGGGATCCAGACCAAGACGATCAGGCTCACTCTCACAGAAGACAGGAACAGCACCAACCCACAGCATAGGCAGCACCGAAGCCCAGAAGGTAGCCGAAGGAACCAGGATTTCATCGCCCGCTTGCAGGTCAAGGGCAAAAAAAGCCGCCAGCAGTGCAGCGGTGCCGTTGTTGTGGGCCAGTGCGTACTCCATACCGGTAAAGTCGGCATAGTCTTGTTCCAGTTCGCGGGCAACAGGATGAATGGACAGGCGGCCGTCCCTCAAGATATCCAGAACAGCCTGTTCATCTTCACCGGTCAGCAGCGGCCAGCGGTTGGCTTCCTCCTGGTCCAGGGTGACGGCAGGAGCACCTCCCAGGATGGCGGGAAGATTTTCACGGTTTTCATGCATGACGAACCTCCTTTTTAAACGTGTTCCAGTATCCGGTCAAAACGTGTTGTCACCTGTTGTGAATACCCGTCGAGTTCCCTGTCAGCTGCCTCGGCATCGCCATCGGCCAGAGTCAAACATAATGAACGGAGATGAACTCTATTTTCGCTCTGTCTGCCCAACCCTTCCCGTTGAACCCACTGTGCAATGTTGGTGCGCCGCCGCAGGTAATCCGCAAGTGTATGGCAATGCTCATGCTCCATGCACCACTCAAGCGTTGGTGACTGAGCTGTCAGGCCGGGAAAGTGGGTAGTGGGGCAGCTTTGTTCAGTTTTGCCGGATTCCATGACCGGGTCAGCTTGTTTAAGCTGCGGAGCAGCAAGCGTTGCCACCTTGGTGGCTACAACATCGGCGGCATGATTGCATCCGGTTATTTTTCCACCATAAACGGAAATCCAGGGAGTATCCGTATCTACAGCGACCTTGAAACTGCGTGAAAGATCAAGCGGGTATTCGTCTTTATGATAGTCTTTTTTTACGGCAAGAGGACGAATGCCGCAGCGTAATGAAACAATATCATCTCTGTCCGGTATGGTGTTCATATGGTGCTGATATTGTTCAAGCAGGAAGCGGATGTCGTCTGCTGATACCTTAAATCCTCTTTCGATGTCTGTTACCGTATCTTCCGTGGGTCCCCACAGTGAAACAGGCCCCCAGGGAATGCTGAGCATGACATCATTTTGTTCTTTTTGGGCAAAGACCAGGGGCGTTGTCTGTTCTTCAGGACGTTGAAAACCAATAAAGACTCCCTTGCTGAAAACATGCTTGAAGGGTGACTGAATATTCATGGATCTGTTAATCCGATCCGTCCAGACCCCGCCACAATTAATCACTACCCTGGAGCAAATCTCGATATCTTTGCTGCTGATCCTGTCCCGAGCCTTGAGATGCCATAATCGTTCTTTTGTATTATAATCACCGCCTTTTAACTCACAGTAGTTAAGAGCTGACTGTTGAGGTGGTCGTTTCCGTGTCAGCCAGTGCAGAACAAACCGGCAGTCTGAACAGCGCAGCATACCTTCTTCAAAAAGGAGACTGTCAGTGCAACGTATCAGATGTTCCTGCCCAGGGAAGCGTGCTTCTACAGATGGTTTTTGCCGGTTGAAACAACCAAGCACCCAGTAGAGATACATTGCGGACAAAATAGGCAGTTTGCTGAGCAGCCCTTTTTGTGTTGGCAGGAACCTGAACCGGCAGGGTGAAATCCAGTCAGCCATAGTACGTATCATCTGATCCCGTGACCGGGAGAAGTTGAAAACCGAAAGGATATCCAAATTTCTGAGATAGAGTAAACCTCCCCATATCATCATTGCCGAGGCCTGGCTCGTTCCACCGGCAAAGTCACCTTTGTCTATCAATATTGTTCGATATCCCCTGCGGCAGAGCAGATCAAAGAGGCAGGCTCCATTTATGCCGCCGCCAATGATAGCAATATCGTAATTGTCACCATCGACAGCAGCAGAGATGGTATCGCTTCTCCGGCTCATTTTTCCCCCTCTTTATTATTTCAAAAGCTACATCCCGTCTGAGCGTTTTCCATACATTAGGCTAAACCGGTATCTCATGACCCTTGTACAGTTCTTTGATAACTGCTTCATAGCGGTGTTCAACGGCATCCCGTTTCAGTTTCAAGGTCGGTGTCAGCAGGCCGTTTGCTATGCTCCACTCATCCAGAAGCAGGGCTACTGTGCGAATCCGGGCATTGCCGGGAAATTCATGGAGCAGGGCTTCAAGTTTTTTGATGACAGCCTGTTTTGCAGCAGGTTCCTGTAGTGCCGAGTCCTCGTCCGGATCCAGCCCGAGTTCCTTTGCCAGCTCATTCCATGAGGAGCGGTGCAGCACCAGCAGGGCGGCAAGATACGGCATGCCTTCGCCAATCACCATTACATGATCGATAAGGGGATCAGCTGCAATGGCCATTTCCAGGTCCGCAGGGGGCACCTTCTCACCGGTTGAGGTGACGATGATTTCCTTTAGCCGTCCCCGGATATGGATGTCGCTGTTCTCCATTTCTACTACGTCGCCGGTGTGGAGCCAGCCCTCGTTGTCAAAGGCCTCTCTGGTTTTGTCCGGCAGGTTCCAGTAGCCTGTCATGACACCGGGGCTTTTCACCAGCAGTTCATTCTCACCACCGATACGGCATTGGACATCGGGCAGGGGAGGGCCCACTGAAGCTGGGATATTATGATCCAGGCTGTTGGTGCTGACTACAGGTGCCGCCTCTGTCAGTCCATACCCCTGGAGCAGGGGAAGTCCCAGGCTGAGAAAAAACCTGGAAACAGCCTCATGCAGGGGAGCTCCGCCGCTCACGGCAAATCGGATTCTGCCGCCAAGCCGATCAAGTATTTTGGCCGCTGCAATGCGTTGCAACAGAGGCCAGAGCAAGTTTTCCCGGAAGGTCGAGGATGAAGCTCGTCCCTGTGAAGTTTCAAAATGATGCCAGCCGGTGTCAAGAGTGAGCTGAAACAGCCACTGGGCAAAGCTGCTCTTTTGCTGCAGCTGATGCCGGACCTTGGCGTAGACCTTCTCAAAGATGCGGGGAACCGAGATAATGATCGTGGGCCGTATGGTCCGCAGGTCTTCCCCCAGGTCTTCCATGGAACGGGTGTAGGCAATCGAACTGCCCGCCATCATCGGAGTATAGTAACCTGCCGTGCGTTCAAAGGTATGGGAGAGAGGGAGAAAGGAGAGCAAGATATCGGAGGTGTAACAGGGGATTACTTTCAGGATAGCCTCAGCGTTCCAGAGTATATTGTAATGCGAGAGCATCACTCCCTTGGGTGGGCCGGTAGTTCCCGAGGTGTAAACGATGGTTGCCAGGCTGTCAGGATCATCGGGATGGATGGTTATCTCGCCGGTATCACTGGGCAGCCACTGGCTAATTGAATCAGTTGAAATATCAGGAGCCTTTGCAAGAGGTTTTTCCTCCAGGCAGATGACCTTATCGAGCTCCGGGAAGGAGGTAGCAAGTGGAACAAGCTTCAGCCATTGTACGGCTGTCCCTGTCAGCAGCAGCCTGCTTCCCGAGTCTTTCAGAAGGTAGGCAATATTTTCAGGACTGTCCCAGGTGTAGAGCGGGACTACTACAAGGCCAAGAGCAAGGGCGGCCTGCTCGAAACAGACCCATTCTATTGAGTTGGCGAGCAGAATTGCTACCCGGTCGCCAAGTCGCAAAGACTCTTTTTTTAACCCCTGCTGCCACCTTGCAGCATAGTTGCCGATTTCCTGCCAGCAATAGCTGACCCATCTATTCTGTTTCCTGTCATACTGCTGATAGGCGGGACTCCTGGGTGTCCGTTCAATCCGGCATTTGAGCAGGCCGGGGAGCGTGGAGGCCTCGGCAGCGGAAATGGTATCCACAATTTTGCTGAGAGCTGTATCGTGTCTCATCACTCTTCCCTCCTCAGTGTATCGGGTCGCTCAATT
>JAYEKB010000001.1:0-6587 GCA_034660835.1 Thermodesulfobacteriota bacterium | reverse complement strand
CTGATGCCGTTAGTTGATGGTGCAACCCGTTTTTCCCGTATTATGCCGCTGCTAAAGTGGAGATAGGAGTATTTGCCGTAGTGGTTGAGCTTGCGTACTACCCGCGTGGTTTCTTCAGTGGAGCTTGAGGTGACCAGCACCATGACATGATCCGGATTGAGCGGATTATTTCGTACATCAAGGGTAAACCCTTTTGCAGGGTGATCCGAGCGACCAAACAACCCCAGAGTGTGGGCTGAGCTGCCCAGGAAGATAAAACTTCCTTTTTTAAGTTCGCTGTTTTTAAGCTCGGCAGCCGTAACAAGTGTAGGGCCCCTCCGTTCCAGGTCGGCAATCAAGGGCATATAACGTTCCATATCCTCTTTGCCGGGCAGGACGACGGTTCTTTTTTCAGCTCCCATGAACTGCATCCAGGTAGGATGGAGTTCATCCGGTTGCAGGTCGCGCATAATGTCATACTCCGGGTCCAGGAGCAGTTCAGTCGGCAGGCTGTCCAGGGTGATAAAGACCTGTTGGTCCGAACTGTCGACCTTGATAACATCTCTGGTTATCCCATCCCGGGTTTTTACAATAACGGGAACCAGCAGCCGGTAGGGATCCTTGGTATGCTGTACAAGATGGAAGGCTAACACGCTTTTGCCGTTTTTTTGTTCTACCGTAATATTGTCAGCAGAGAGGGCCGGGATGTCATGGCGGAGCAGCCATTGACCGAAGAACAGGGAAAGGTCTCTGCCCGCGCTCTCGGAGAAAACGGTTTCAATGTCGGTCCAGCCGATTTGCTGGTATTTGTAGTCTTTATACAGCCGTTTGAGGGCCGTAAAAAACTGCTCATCACCCAGCTCTTGACGGAGCATGTGAAAGATCATGCTTGACTTGTCGTAGCCGATGGCCCGCAACTTTTTTGCCATGGGCTGAGAGTCGCCTCCATGTCGAAAGTCGATCAGGGCGGCGATGTTATCGTCATGTACATATGACTGGTAGCGCATGAGCTGATTTTTACGGTACTGGATATCCTCACCCTTATCGGCAGCATAGCTCTGGTCGGCAAGAAAAGTGGTTAAGCCCTCGCACCAGTTGCCGGAGTCATCAAGCCTGAGCGCATTGCCAAACCAGGAGTGCAGGATTTCATGGCCGAGCGAGGTGTCTTTGATAAAGGGCAGTCGGATTACCGCCTGGCCAAGCAGGGTGAAAGTGGGCATGCCGTAGCCGGTGGGCAGTCGGTTTTCGACAATGGAATACCGCTTGAATGGAAAGGGACCGATCAGCTTTTCATAGCGTTTGATATAGCCTGTTGCCTTATCTAAGTAATCCGCTGCAAGCCCGGCATCTTCAGGGAAGAAATAGGTGTATACCGTTGTGGCACCTGCCTTGCGGGAACGGACTGTGTAGGGGCCGGCAACAAAGTTTATGGACTGTAGCGGATGGGGATAGCTTGCCTTGAGCAGTCGTTTGTTAGTCTTGCCGGTGATGACCAGTTTGTCAGCCTCGGTGATACCATTAAAGCCCTGGGGCAGGGATGCGGTAAGAGAGAAGAGCATGTCATGGTCTGCCACAGGATGCCAGAGTCCGGCCAGGGTGATGCCTTTCTTACTGATCAGGTTGCCAGAACCCGGACCTCTGTTTGCTGTGGTCAGTTGCCAGGAAAGAGAGATGGTTTGCTGTTTCGGTGAGGAGGGGAGAGAAATAGTTTTTTGCTCGTTGCTATCTATTGGTTCCTGGCCGCTGTCTTGTACCATCACCGCCTGTACATTCTCCAGGTCCCCGAGATACAGTTGCAGCTCCATATTCGGCGGCAGGGTAATAACGGAACTTCCCATCATTGTAGCATTATTTAAGTCAAAATAGATGCTGATATCCTGTCGGGGAAGAGAGTTTGCGGCATGCAGGAGAGAAGGCAGCATAAGATAGCAGAGCAAGAAAAAAAAGAAGATTGGCTGGATAAGTATGAATTTCATAGATGTATATTTGTTGAGGATCGTATGATTAACGGACTGTCAGAGGATAATAATCATTTTTGCAGTGATTCACAATGTCGGAGCAACAGTGGCTGTGTTTTCCTTGACAAAAACGGTGTATTCATTGTAATCCTGAGTAGTTCAGTGATCAATTAATAATTAAATGGAACAAATTTTCTACATTGACGTTAATAACAATGAATGCAAAGGCTTGGCATCTCAGCCTGTGGGAGAGTAAGTGGAAACCTATCGTATTAAAAAAATGAATGCCATTGCAAGTGAGGGGCTTGAGCTTTTTGGTGAACGCTACCAGTTGGATGAAAACGAGGAAAATCCCCAGGGCCTGGTAGTGCGCAGCTCTCCGGTTGATCTTAAGGATTTTCCGGAACTGCTTGCCATAGCCAGGGCAGGAGCCGGGGTGAACAATATTCCGGTGGACGAGGCCTCGGAAAAGGGCATCTGCGTCTTTAATACGCCTGGAGCAAACGCCAATGCCGTGGTTGAGCTTGTCTTTACCATGCTTGGAATCTGGCTTCGTAATGTGCATCATGGCGTTTCTTTTTGCCAGGGGTTGACGGGCTTAAGTGATGCAAAACTCAATGAAGAGGTTGAGGCACGCAAAAAGATGTTCAAGGGCGTGGAGATGGCCGACAAGACTCTCGGGGTTATTGGTCTTGGCCAGATCGGCGTCCGGGTTGCCAATATGGGTGTTCATCACTCCATGCGGGTGCTGGGCTTTGATCCCTTTCCGGTGATGGATAACATTCACGGTCTGTCCCCGGAAGTGGAACTGGCAAAATCCCGGCGAGATGTCCTTACCCAGGCAGATTATGTGTCTGTGCATGTACCGCTCAATAAAAATACCACCGGCTTGATTTCAACAGAGTTTCTTGAAACAATGAAAGACGGCGCATTGTTGTTCAACTATGCCCGTGGCCCTGTAGTGGACGAAGATGCTGTCCTTGCTGCAATAGAGTCGGGCAAGATCTGCGGTCATATTTCTGATTTTCCGTCAACAAAACTTATCGGGCATGACAAAATTTTGCTGAGTCCGCATCTCGGTGCATCCACCTCCGAGTCTGAAGAGAATTGTGCCTGCATGGCGGTCAGGGAGTTGAAAGGCTATCTGGAATATGGAAATATCACTCATAGTGTGAATTTTCCCAATGTGGAGAATATACCCACGGTCTGGGTGCACTCCCGGCTGATTATGATCAATCATGACAAGCCGGGAATGATCGCCCTGGTTACCAATATTCTTGGTAAACATGCTATTAATATTATGAGCTACACCAATGAGAGCAACGGGACTATCGGCTATAACATCATTGACTGTGAAGGCCCGGTTCCGCTGGAAGTATTGAAAGAAATTGAAGCTAACGACGGGGTCATCAGGACCAGGGTAATAGCATTTAAGTAAACACAGGGATTAGGGACTAAAAACAGGGATAAGGGATTAGGGGTGAGGGCTTAGGGGAAAGTTTTTTGCTAATCCCTCACCCCTAATCCCTGGTCCCTGTAGTTATAGGAGATAATTATGGGTAAGACAGTTGCTGAAAAGATATTGGCTGCGCACCTGGTTGAAGGGGAGCTGCAAAAGGGTGAAGAGATAGCATTGCGCATCGACCAGACCCTGACCCAGGATGCCACCGGCACCATGGCGTACCTGGAGTTTGAGGCCATTGGCATGCCACGGGTGAAAACCGAGTTGTCGGTGAGCTATGTGGACCATAACCTGGTGCAGTCTGATTTTAAAAATGCCGATGATCACGTGTTCCTGCAGGGAGTGGCCCGTAAGTTTGGTCTCTATTTTTCTCCACCGGGCAATGGTATCTGTCACCAGGTGCATCTGGAACGTTTTGGTATGCCGGGTAAGACCCTGCTCGGTTCTGATTCGCATACCCCGACCGGTGGTGGCCTGGGTATGCTGGCCATGGGTGCCGGCGGTCTGGATGTTGCCATGGCCATGGCCGGCAAACCCTTTTATCTGGTCATGCCCAGGATTTACGGCATTAAACTGACCGGTAAATTACGTCCCTGGGTTGCAGCCCGTGACGTGCTGCTTGAGGTGTTGCGCCAGCTCACCGTCAAGGGTGGCGTTGGTTATATCATGGAGTATTTTGGTCCCGGTGTGGCAAGTTTAAGTCTCACCGACCGGGCGACCATCACTAACTTTGGTGCTGAACTCGGAGCCACTACCTCGGTGTTTCCCTCTGATGAGAATACGAGAAAATACATGGTCGCCCAGGGCAGGGGAGACCAGTGGCTGGAGTTAAGCGCAGATTACGATGCCGAGTATGACAAGGTGCTGGAAATAGATATGTCGATCCTGGAGCCCATGATTGCCTGTCCGTCTTCACCTGATAACGTGGTCAAGGTTCACGAAGTGGCAGGCAGACCTGTGGCCCAGGTGTTGGTCGGATCCTGTACCAACTCATCCCTGCGTGATTTGACTGCTGTCTCGAAAATTATGGAGGGGAGGGAAGTGTCTCGAGAGGTGAGTTTTGAGGTGAATCCGGGCAGCCGTCAGGCCCTGGAAAACCTGACTGACCAGGGTGGGGTTCTGCCGCTTTTGCAGGCAGGAGCCCGTATTCATCAATCCGGTTGTCTGGGCTGCATCGGTATGGGACAGGCACCACCTACCAGTATGATTTCTCTGCGTACATTTTCAAGGAACTTTCCAGGCCGCTCCGGGAACCAGGGGGATAAAGTGTACCTCTGCAGCCCTGAAGTTGCCGCGGCATCAGCCATCAAGGGCGTAATCACTGATCCAAGGGATTTAGGCGATTATCCCGAGTTTACTCTGCCCGAAACATACCTGCCCGGTGATGAGCGAATTGAAGCGCCTTTACCGGAAGGTACTGAAGTAGAAATTATACGCGGGCCCAATATAGCACCCTTTCCCGATTTTGAACCTCTGGCCGAGTCTTGGCGTGGGACAGTGGTGCTTAAACTTGGTGATAACATAACGACTGATCATATCATGCCCGCGGGTGCAAAAATTCTGCCCCTGCGCAGCAATATTCCGGCGATCAGCGAGTATGTGTTCTCGCAGATCACGGAATGTTTTGCCTGTGATATGAAAGAAGCCTTGTCGGCCGGTTATTTCGGGGCTGTGGTCGGCGGTGATAACTACGGACAGGGTTCAAGTCGTGAGCATGCTGCTCTTGCGCCGAGATACCTGGGTGTGCAGGTAAAACTGGTAAAGAGTTTTGCCCGTATCCATAAAGCCAACCTGATCAACTTCGGTATCCTGCCGCTTACCTTTGTTGATCCTTCAGATTATGACAAGGTGGAACAAGGTTCCGATATGGTGATCCCCGGTATCCGTAAAGCTTTAGCCGATGGCGCGGATACAGTTACCGTTGAAATCAATGGTAATCCTATCCAGGCCAAGATCGACCTTTCAAAAAGGCACCGGGAAATACTAATCGCAGGCGGATTGTTAAACTGGGCCAGAGCTGAGTAAACCTGTACATGTCATAAAAATGATATATATTTCAATAATTAAACTTGTGGCCTAACCTCTTGAGTATCTATGCTTTTCGCGAAAAAATGCTAACCGAAGATTGTTTTTTTAGTAAAGATTATTGTACTATTTTAGAGTCATCCAGTCGTTTAGCTTGATGGTGATTTTTTATAATGGCTTAATTATACAACGTTTTCTTTAATAGTGGGATATTTTCTGTTCTGGCACAGGTTGTGCATTATAAAAGTTATCTTCATCTCTTCTCTTCTTTTTTTGGCCGGCTCTTCCTTTCTTGGTTGAGCCGGTTTTTTTGTTACTCATGAATCTTGACTCCACTGTAGTCGCTCTCACGTCTTGTCAGGAATATGCGCAGCAGTCCCTTGCCGACACGATTAACCATGTGATGGCATCACTTGACCAGATTCCAAACCTGCATTCCTGCACTGTCCTGTTAAAGCCCAATCTGATTACTGCCAGGTATGGTACCCTCCCCTGCACTGAACCGGCCTTTATGCTGGCAGTTGCCCGTTGGTTTGTGGATCAGGGCGCGCGGGTCAGGATCGGCGATTCACCGGCCTTCGGCACTGCCGGCGCAGCATTGCAGTCGCTGGGTATTACTGCGGAACTTACCGATCTTGGTGTCCGAATAACGGATTTCAAACGGTATCGAAATGTGGATTTAGCCGGTGGTGGCAAGGCCGGGGTAGCAGTTGATGCCATGGAGTGTGATCTGCTGGTGAATCTACCGAGGATCAAGGCCCATGCCCAGACCCGGGTCACTCTGGCTGTAAAAAACTGTTTCGGCTGCCTGGCGGGTCTGCGCAAACCATGGTGGCATATGGCCTATGGTGGTAAAGGCGGGAGTTTCAATGACCGGCTGGTACAGCTCCTTGATGTGCTGGCAGACTCAATTACACTTGTTGACGGCATACATGCAATGCATCAAGCAGGTCCTCTTCATGGTGAAATGTACCCATTGGCTCTTATCGGTGCATCAAGCAATCCTGTGGCAATGGACCGGGCTTTACTTAAGGTGTTGGATGTTGATCCGGAGCAGAGTCCCCTGATGCAGGCCTGCCGTCGTGCCGGAGTTTTGGGAGCAGAGTTTTCGCAACTACAATTTCCCCTGGCAACACCAATAGAGCTTCAGGTTCATGATTTTC